>JBKOZG010000443.1:0-3803 GCA_046725775.1 Actinomycetota bacterium
CCGCCATTACTTCGATCTGATGACGATCCTCCAGCAGATCGGAGCGATGGACCCGGCTGGAATAGCCGTTGCCAGCAGGCTCCATAGCGCCGGGAGGGATGGCTAGAAACAGCCCTTCCAGGGCTGAACCTCTTGCGAATGCACACGGGTGCGGTGCCCGCAAATAGGACGTGGAGTACCGACGCGTACACGTTGATCTATCGGCATCGCACCATGACGCGGGATCGGGCCATCGCGGAGGCTTAGACGCTCTAATCGAACAAGCCACCGAGAAATCGCTGGTATTACGCCATCAGAGCTGGTCAAGCCCTACTCACAGCGACCGGTGAGCCAGCGGACAAGATCGGCTGTGCTGCCGGTGATTCGCGGCTCGCCGCCTGCTCCTACTGGAATGGCATTCCCCGGCCGGTGGGTGTCAATGTGAAGTTGATCTTCTCCTGGCGTCTGGCCCAGACCTGCAGCACGTCATGGAGCAGTGCGTCGAAAATCTTGGGCCGGATGTCGTGAAAACTTCCGCCGTTGCCCAAGTCGATGGCATCCACACCTCACGCGTGCGCATCCAGGCAGTTTCGGCGGCCAATGTGGCCCAATAAATGGCCCACCGCGTCAGCTGGTGCTCACCGCTGGAGTGCGTCGGCTGGCTGAAGATAGCGTCGCTGACAAGGGGAAATACCTAGGGCCGACATGCATTGCGGCCCTCTGTGTGACCAGCCTGAACGATCGTCAGGCTTTCGATTCTACCCGCAAGTGAGTCCGTCAATACCGCTGTGACAAGGGGCGATGCAGTGGAGCGGGTGACGAGAATCGAACTCGCATGGCCAGCTTGGAAGGAATCTGCGCGCCTGCTCGAGCCGACTGCGCCTTCTGGTCTGACCTCCTCGCACCGCGAGGCACCATCATCGACTCTGGCTTAGGGCCCGCGAAGGGCCCGGCGTGCGACTGCTGTTCGATTTGCTGTCTTCTTGCTCAGGTCTCCTGGAGCACGCCGCAGCCACGACGCGTCCACCCCTCCTGCCGTTGACTTTCACGTGCGGCAGAGTTGTACGCCCAGGGTTGGACCCTGCGCAGTTGATGTGGGCTGGTGGCAGCCGCCGCGGTGGCTCTTACTGCCGAGGCGTACGACACGCCGCCGTCCAAAACGCTGCTCGCGGTGCTGTGCGCTCGCCGAGTGCGATGCCGCGACCGCCCTACCGGTGTCACGGAATCGGCGAGCTCGACGTGGTGCCGCTTAGCGTGGCAACGGGCAACGTCAGGGTCTACTTCACCGCTCTCTCATAGAGCCACAGTGTCGTGGTCACCTTGAAACAGTGGCCCTCTTCCGTGTGAAGCAGGCCAGATGGGCGTCGATCTCCATGGCCGGAGCGCCGATGCTTCCAGGCCTGTCCAGGCGCGGTTGCAGATTTGCGTCGCGGTAGTTACTCAGTTCGTTACTCACTTTGGCGCGACCACGTCACCCGGTCCAAGCAGTTTGGCTGTCAGCCAACCGAGATGGGACGCAACGACCTCTTGGTCCCGAACTCCACGCAGGCGCCGCGCTAACGGCCCGAGGTGGGGCGACTGCACTTGGCTGCTGGCAACGGTTGGACCATTCGCAGCAAAGGGCAGTCGCGAACCGTCGTGAGCGGCGGCATCTGGCGCGGCCGCGGCTCTAGCATCGGGTCATGGAGCTGGGCCTGCGGGACAAGCGCGCCCTGGTCACCGCCGCCAGTCGAGGGCTCGGCCGGGCTGTTGCCGAGTCGCTGCTGGCCGAGGACTGTCGGGTCTGTGTCACGTCGAGCTCGGAGCCGAGCATCGAGGCGGCGGCACGCGAGATGGCGAACCCGCCTCGGGCGGGAGGATCTCGATCGTGAAGGTCTCGGTGTCGGTCGCACGGGTCTCGTCCTTGACCTGGACCGTGAAACGTGAAGCTACCGGCGGTAGTGGGGACTCCGTTGATCAGTCCGGTGCTCCCGGCGAAGTCGAACACCTTCTTGCCCCTGGCCTGTTTGAGGTCCATGACTGATACCACCTTGGGGGGACCGGCCAAAAAGTCCCGGATAATGCGACCGGAGACGCAGAGGTAACGCCGCTTGAGGTTGAGGGCGGCGTTGAGAGTCTCTCGACCCCTAGTCGGACTTGAGGGCTCAGCAGTTGTTGGTAACTCACCGAGCCGGCTGACCTGCTCGTTGAGTGCATCGAGCACGGCCTGGAACTGCACTTGCGCCACCTTGGCGACCATCCGGATGTACTCGACGTTCCGGACCGATGCGCCCTCGCTGCCCGCGCGCTCGGCGATGGCCGTGGCGCGGTTGACAGCCCCTTGGCGGCTACCTTTGGTAGTCGCTGGTGTAGGCGCGCGTCCAGTATCTGTGCACCGAGGTTTCTCAAACCGCCCCGACCATGTAGACCTCTACGCCGTCGGTGTGAGGTGGCCAAACCTGGGATATGCCGGAGCGAGCAGCATCCGTTGCGTCCATGCTGGGGGTGTTGAGGAACACGTCACCGGTCATCAGATCTCCCAGCTGTGACTGACTGATCGCACTCCGTCTGTCTCTCTCATCGAATCGAGGCCCTCATGGCGACCACCCCGGACCATGATCTTCCGCAGTCTGAACATCTGCCGCGGACGCCTGGGGGACGCATCGGGTTGATCGTCGCTGGATCGTTGGCCGCTGGACTGGTTGCGGCTCTGGCGCTTGTCGCCATCCCGTTCATCCCGGCGAAAGAAGGTGTTCTTACCGGCGTCGTGCTGCTCGGATTTGCCTTCGGTTGGGTGTTGCTGGCCGTGTTGTCGGTGCGGTTCAGCGACCAACCGCAGCGCTGGGCAGCTGCGCCGGCCCGTGTTCTTTGCCCTGGCCGGCCTGATCTCACTTCTTCCGCCCGACTCGGTGGTGCAGAAGGTGTTCGGCTGGGTGTGGCCGCCGCTGCTACTGGGACTTGTGATCTCGACGATTCTTCGGGTGCACCGGCAGCTGCGCAGCCGAACCCGGCGGTGGCTGGTGTACCCGCTGCTGGCGGTGTTGGCCTCGGTCGGCGGCGGCTGCGAGACCGTACGAGAGTCGATCGACGCGACCGCATACCCCGCGCCCGGCCAGCTCATCGACGTCGGCGGACACCGGCTACACCTGAACTGCACCGGCTCCGGCAGCCCCACAGTCGTCCTGGAGCCGGGTCATGGGGAAGTCTCCTCGGCGATGGGATGGATCGCGCCAGCCGTTGCGCAGGACACCAGAGTGTCGCGCGGGTCGCGGATGGAGCGACCCTGCCGACGGTCCCCAGGACGCAGTGGAAACCGCCGCTGACCTCCACACGCTGACCGGACCGGGTACGGGTGCGGTGGGGTCCAGCAGCACCAGGCCGGCAACCTGGTCGGGATAGGTGGCGGCGAAGGTGAGGACGTAGAGGCCGCCGAAGGAGTGACCGGCGAGCACGTACGGCCCCGGAATGTGCGCTGGGTCCAGCCCTCCAACCAAGGCCGGGTCATCTGACTTCGTCGGTCGCATCTCCGCGTTGCTGCCGGCCGTAGCACACCTGGGTGCCGCCCATCTGATCGGTGACTCCTACGACAGCCTGCCCCCACGCTCCCGGAACGAAGCGCGCGCCACCGTCTCAACCGCCCACTCCGTCGGAAGCTACCTCGACGAATTCTTTATGGGATCGAGGTCGACGCACCAAGCCGCATTACTTGTCGACTTTGCCGGTAAGCCGCTCATCGTCGTCACGGCCGGCCGCGAACATGACGCCGCCTGGATGGCGGCGCAGGACAAGTTGGCCACCCTGTCGACCAACAGCCGCCACGATGTTGTCGCCGAGGCCACGCACGC
>JBKOZG010000097.1:0-4188 GCA_046725775.1 Actinomycetota bacterium
GCATTGCAGACGGCCCGCCCGCTGCAACGCACGCCCAGAAGGCGTCAGCCGACCTGAACTATGCCCACCCGATTCGAACCCACCACTGCTTCGTCCCGAAGCAGGATCGCAGAGTCGTCGAGGTCAAGAACTGAGCGTGGACTCGGTCCATGGACATGTGCCTGAATGTACGGGTCGTCGACCCGGTAGTCACTCAATTGGTCACTCAGCAGCCTCGCCGAGGTCGGCTGATGAAGCTCAGAGATCTAGTCGTCTTGCGACGGCAGCGTCGGTTCGGGACGGAGTCGTGGGATGTCTCGTCCCGCAGCCGGTTGGCCATGCCATTCATAACCCCGACGAAATAGCCCGAAAGGCGATCCCAGTCGTACTGATGGAGCGCGACTTTTGTGCCAGTTGGCACCCATCCGTCATCGCAGTTCAGGTTCTGCTCGCAACTTCAAGATCACGTCAACCACAGCACTCGGATCGTCCCATGGCACCACGAAGCCGACATTCTCAGATCCGACGAGGTCGGTCGCGAGCGGCAACGGCGTCGTAATGACCGGTACGCCCAGCGCGCAGTACTCCACGATCTTGGTCGACAGACTGACTCGATAGTTGGGCAGGTCCCGTAGCAGGCACAACCCCGCCACGGAGCCACTGACGCGAGCCAGTGCCTGCTCACCTCGCGTTAAGCCGAGCCAGGTCTCATGCGGGCCCTCAGTCCTGGGCGGCATTTTGCCGTATCACGGCGATGCAGACAGCGGCCTCGGGCTGATGAGCCGCAGAATCGGAGAGGTCTACTCCTTGGTCAATGAGGCAGGTCAGGATGATCGAGCGCGATCGAGTGCACATCGGCACCGTCACTGATGGTGGAGGTGAAGAAGGCGATGACATTGTTACCACTCGTCGTCTCTAGCCCGATGTAGTCACCGAGGAACAGACCGCGCGGGTCGCCTGGAGCGAAGTAGGAGATCGGTGCCGTGTAGTGGTTGAAGGGTCCGTGGAGGTGCTGCTCCGGCTCCCAGCTGGCGCCGCCGTTGTGGGAGTGGCGCAGCCAGATGTCTGTCGTGGCCACACCGTCGCCGAGAACGTTGTTGCGGTCGTCGTAGTACGCCAAGACGACGGTGCCGTTGGCAGTGACTTCGATCGCGTGGTTGTAGGCCTGCACGTTAGGGCCGCCGGTGGACACCACCGTGGGACCGGTCCAGTGCCTGCCGCCGTCGGTCGATTTCGCCATCACTACGCGGTCGATCGGGGTCCCGAGACCGTCGGACCACACAACGTAGATGGCCCCGTTCGTCGGGTCGATGGCGATATCCGGCAGGTAGTCCTCTGCTCGGATAGGGAAGTTGTCGTCGGGAACGAAAAGCTGGGCGGTGCGGATCGGCGCGATTTGGACGGGCGCCGACCAGTGCAGGCCACCGTCAGTCGAGCGCATCACCCCCATGTAGACACCCTGATCGTTCGGCTGGACGCCGGCCCCGGTGAACAGGTTCGCGGTCACGTTGTAGAGCGTCCCGTCCGGCCCGACCGCAATCTGGTTGCCCTGGAAGTAGGAGTTCGACTTGCGCATCGGTACCGGTGTCGACCAGGTCTGGCCGGCATCGGTTGTCCGCGAGAACATCGGGTGACCGCGGAAGGCAAACGAATGGAAGTCAGCGGTCGGATTCTGCTTCTGGCCGGGCGGGTAGTCGCCGCGGAGCCAGGTCGCGTACGCATAGCCTGGCCGTGTCGGATCACCGGTGACCGAGACCTTGTCGTTGAAGACGCCCCGGGTGCCGGGGTCCTCGATCAGAATCGTCGGTGCACCCCATCCGGTGTCGTTCCGGGTCGTCACCGAGATGGCGGAGATGCCGAGCGCAGCCGAGTCGATCGGCTGGCCGATGAAGTACGCGTTGCCGCCCTTGTCGTAGGACACCCACGGGTCGGTGACCCGCCCGAATCGCTCGGGCCCGCCTTGGCATGCTGCCCACGGCACGTCAGCCTCCTTCGACCAGCTCTCCCCACCGGTCGTCGAGCTCCATGACGTCAGCCCGCGAGCGCCACCGTCTGGCCAGCGGTCCTGCTGCGACACTCCGAACATCTCGGCGGCATTCGTGGGGTTGACCGCGACCTGCGCCTCGACCTCGGTGTTGTCGTACGCGTCGGCGAAGTCGTCGGACGCCCCGGCGGTGCAGCTCGTCAGAGTGGAAGCTCCACTGACCTTGACATCGGGGCCAATTTCGAACGGCGAGCCGCTGGCGCTGGCAGCTAGGCCGCCTCCAGAAGCGGTGAATGCTGCCACGGAGGCGAGGGTAAGCGCCACAAGCGTTAGGCGAGAGAGACGACGGGTTCGGACCATTGGTAGCTCCCCGAGAGATTCCAACAACAATTCGCTCTAGAATGCCACAAACTACACCAATGTAAGTTTACTTTGACGGTATTGCGGGCTAACCCGTGCGGATCTCTGACTCGATGTCTTGGCGCTGGAGGCCGGGCCGCTGCCACTCGCCGAGGAACTGCTGTTGGCGATGAGCGCCGACAACCTGGACGCGATGGTGGCGTGCTTCGCCGAGGACTACGTCAATGAGTGGCCGGCCCACCCACAGCGGGGATTTCGAGGCAGCGAGCAGGTGCGCCGCAACTAGAGACGGATCCTTGCTGGCGTACCCGATCTGCGTGCGCGGCTGCTCGTACGCACGATTGACCGCTTCGATCCCCGCTGAGGAGGACTGGGAAGGACGTGGGATGCGGCCACGCCGCTGATGCTAGCCAAATTGCACCGCGAAGAGTCTGCGTGTTGATCATGGGTGTGGTGGTGTGGGCAGGAGGAATGACCTCGACCCCCTGGGCCTAGAGGGGATCGAGTTCATCGTTTCTCGAACGATTGGGTGGGTGGCCTTGCCCGAGGGATATGGCCGGATGGACGCGCTGCCGGAATGATCCGGCGCTCTTCGCGCCGCTAGCACCGTTCTCGACTCGAACATGCCAGGCCGTCGATTCCATGTCGGGCGTTTCGCAAGCCGCGGGCTACAGGGACGCGTTCCCCGGGAACGCGTGTCACACATGGAACGCTGAGGGGCATCGTGGAGAGCCGGGTCCACCTCCAACTAGCGTGTCGCCGTGATAGGTCGTCCACCAGCACTGCCGCCGCGGCGCCGGTGAGAGTGAGGTCTTGGACTGTCCTCGTCACAGGCGCCGGGGTCGGGCTCCTCGGTGGCCTGATCGGTCTCGGTGGCGCTGAGTTCCGGCTTCCGTTGCTCATTGGTCTGTTTGGCTTCGCTGCCCTGCAAGCCGTGATCATGAATAAGGCGATGAGCCTGATCGTGGTCGTAACCGCTCTGCCAGCCCGTCTGGTGGCTATCCCCTTTGACACCGTGAACGGCTACTGGTTCGTGGTGGTCAACCTGGTCGCCGGCAGCCTGATCGGCGCCTGGATTGGCGCCACCTGTGCTACGCGAATGCGCTCGGCCACCCTCTACCGGGTCCTGGCCGTGCTGCTGGTGCTGATCGCCGCCGCGCTTGCGTGGAACCACTTTGGCGACCTCAACCCGCTCGAGCTGCATCCCCTCCCGCGGACCCTGCTGGGGCTTGCGGCCGGCGGCGGCATTGGAATCGTGGCCGCCCTGATGGGTGTCGCCGGCGGCGAGCTGCTCATCCCCACGATCGTGCTGCTGTTCGCCGTCGACATCAAGATCGCCGGCAGCCTCGCCCTCGCCATTTCCTTGCCCACCATGCTGGTGGCGTTCGCCCGCTACAGCCGCGACCGCAGCTTCGAAGTCCTACGCGCCACCAAGGGCTTCGTGCTCGCCATGGCGACCGGATCGATCATCGGCACCATCCTCGGAGGTCTCCTCCTCGGTGCCGTCGCCGAAGCCGTGCTGATCCCCCTGCTGGTCGCGCTGCTCCTCGCGTCTGCGATCAAGGTCTGGCGCCACAACTGACACGATCCGTTGCGGGCACTTGAACTTGGAGCGTGCAACGGTTTTGCGCGACGACATGGACGGGACGACAACGACCGGACGGGGCCTGCGGGTCGCCGAGTTGGCTGCTGCTGTGGGCGTCGGTGCCGACACCATCCGCGTCTAAGAGAAGACGGGTCTGCTGTTGGCGCCGGCTCGGACTCCGGCGGGTTACCGGCCTATGAGGCGTCCGCTGTGGATCGGCTGCCAGAGTGGTGCAGCTCATGTGGATGACTTCGCGATTTAAGTCCGGGTAGCACAAGCT
>JBKOZG010000192.1:0-5721 GCA_046725775.1 Actinomycetota bacterium
CATCTCTCCGACGGCGGAGGTCAGCACCCTGCGGCCGGCGCAGCAGCAAGTGGTCTCAATGGCCCGAGCGCTTTCGCACTCGGCCAAGCTGTTGATCCTCGACGAGCCGTCTGCGGTCCTCGACGACGTCGAGGTCGACGCGTTATTCGACGTAGTGCGACGGCTCACCGCCGAAGGAGTCGGGGTCATCTGGATCTCGCACCGGCTCGGCGAGGTAGGCGAACTGGGCGACGTGGTGACGGTGTTGAAGGAGGGCCGGACGGTGGCCACCGAGCTACCGCCGGACACGCCGGTCGATACCCTGATCGGACACATGGTCGGCGGGCGCATGGAGGCGCTATTCCCCGAACGCGGCCCGTCCCGCGAGGCGACCGTGCTGGAGGTGCGGGGGCTGACCCGCGCCCCGGACGTCTCCGATGCCTCGTTCACGCTGCGCGAGGGCGAGATCCTCGGTCTAGCCGGGCTGGTCGGTTCGGGTCGCACCGAACTGCTGCGCCTGATCTACGGCCTGGATCCTGCCCAGTCGGGCGAGGTCGAGGTCGGGGGCCACCGCCTCCCACCCGGTCGGCCGGACCTGGCCATCCGGGCAGGCCTCGGCCTGGCGCCAGAAGAGCGAAAGTCCGAGGGGCTGTGGCTGGACTGGAGCATGGTCCGCAATACCTCGATCGCCGACCTCAGCCGGTTCCGGCGCGGCCCGTTCACCGATTTGGCCGGTGAGCGCCGCGACGCCACCCGCCATCTGCGGTCACTGAACACCCAGCCCGATGCTCCTGAGCGGGCGGCGCGGCTGTTCTCCGGGGGCAACCAGCAGAAGGCGGTCCTGGCTCGCTGGCTGCTGCGCTCCTGCAAGGTGCTGCTACTGGACGAGCCGACTCGGGGTGTTGACGTCGGCGCCCGGTCGGAGATCTACCGAGTGGTCGCCGATTTGGCTGCCAACGGGATCGGCATCGTGATGGTTTCCAGTGAGCTGGCCGAGCTGCTCGGCTTCTGCCACCGCGTACTGGTGCTGCGTGAGGGTCACATCGTTGATGAGCTCGACGGCGCGACCAGCACCGAGGAGGACGTGCTGCGATCGGCTGTCCCGGTTCATCACACAACGAAGGCAGGGTGAGGAAATGGCCGTCGACACCGACACAACCACGGTCGACGCTCGGAGCCGCTTGCGCCAAGTGCCCGTTCAGGAGCTGGTGCTGCCGATCGTGATCGTTGCTCTGATCATTGTGGGGATGATCATCAGGCCTGGCGTCTTCCTGACCAGCGACAACCTGCTCAATGTGCTTACCCAGGCCAGCATCACCGGCATTATCGCCATCGGCATGACATTTGTGATCGCCACCGGAGGCATCGATCTGTCGGTAGGGTCCGCGCTGGCGGCAGCCAGCATCGCTGGAGGGCTCCTGATGCCGTACGGCTCATGGATGTTCATGATCGGCGCCCTCGCCATGGCATTGCTCATCGGCGTGATCAACGGCGCGGCCATCGTGTGGGGCAAGGTGGTCTCGTTCATCGCGACCCTGGCCATGCTGACCATAGCCCGGGGCTTGGCTTTGTGGATGGCCGAGAGGACGCCCATCAGCCTGATTGAATTGGACATCCTGCAATGGTTCGGCAGTGGGCGAGTGCTCGGCATACCAGTTCCTGCTTTGATCTTCGTCATCGTCGCCATCATCGGCTGGGTGGTGTTGAACCGCACCACATTCGGCCGGCGAGCGGTCGCCGTCGGCGGGAACCGCAGCGCCGCCCGGATCGCAGGCATCCGCCCAGGTCGGGTCACCTTCGCCGTCTATGTGCTCACCGGCCTGTGCGTTGGCATCTCGGCCATCCTGCTGTCTGGCCGTCTGGCCAGTGCCTCTCCGGTCGTCGGAAACCTGGTCGAGCTGGATGCGATCGCCGCCGTGGTCATTGGCGGTACCGCGCTGACCGGCGGCAAGGCCACCGTGACCGGGACCTTCTTCGGCGTGATCACCTTCGGCCTGATCTTCAACCTGCTGAACCTGCTCAACATGCCCACCGAGATCCAAGGGATCGTCAAGGGCCTACTCATCCTGGTCGCCGTGGCGCTGCAGCGCCGCGACTGACCGCACCATCCGCCACTGGTTCGGCCCGGCTCCCAAAGGAGCCGAACTAGAAAAGAAAGGAGAGCACATGAAGCTCCCTCGAATATTCGTCGTCGGCGTCGCGCTGGCAACCCTCGCGCTCACAGCCTGTACGCAAGAGGCTCAGCAACCCGAGCAGCCGCAGGAACCGGCTGGCCAGCAGACCACTCCGGCCCAGCAACCCGGCGGGGTCAGTGGCCGTGCTGTCAAGGTTGCGTTCAGTGCCCCTGGCGCCGACCACGGCTGGCTCAAGGCGATTACGGACAATGCCCGCAAGGCGGCCGAGGAGCTGCAGGTCGACCTTGTGCTGTCCGAGGGTACAAACGACTCGGCGGCCCAGGTCTCCCAGGTTGAGACGCTCATCAGCCAGAAGCCCGACGTGCTGGTGATCCTCCCCCACGAGGGTGGTCCGCTAACCCCGGTCGCGCAGAAGGCTATGCAATCCGGCATCCCGGTCGTCAACGTCGACCGCGAGTTCACCAGCCCAACCGCGTACCGGACCTGGATCGGCGGTGACAACTACGGCATCGGCAAGGCCGCTGCCGATCTCATCGCCAACGAGCTGAACTGCCAGGGCAACGTCGTCGAGATCCAGGGTGTCGCCGGCATCTCGGTGACCGAGCAGCGGACCAAGGGCTTCACCGACGGCATCAAGCGGTGCAACGGCGGCATCAAGATCGTCGCCAGCCAGCCAGGGGACTTCCTCCCCGACAAGGGTCTGCAGGTGATGGAAACCATGCTCCAGGGCCAGAAGGACATCAAGGCGGTCTACACACACGACGACGACATGGCGATGGGCGCGGTCCAGGCCATCCGCGCCGCCAACCGGGAGGACGAGATGTTCATCACCGGCGCCGGCGGATCCAAGGACGCGATGAAGTTGATCGCGGAGGGCGGCCTGTACCGGGCGACTTTCCTCTACAACCCCTCGATGTCCGGGTCGGCGGTCTCGCTCGCCAAACTGATCGCAGAGCACAAGGGGCTCAGCGAGCTGGTAGAGCCCGAGGTGCCCAGCTACATCGAACTGCCCGCCACCACCGTCACCAAGGAGAATGTGGCCTCAGTCCAGCACCTGGGTTACTGAGCCAACAATGGAGAAATTGCATCACTGAATTGAATCAGGCTGCAATTTGGCCGCAGTTTTCGAATGACGACCGTCGGTTTGAGAGGGCTATTCCCATACTCCGAATGCCCCTATGCCCCCTAGCCTTATGTCATGGCCTTCGTGGAGTGGGGTGATCGGCCGCTGCTGTTGGCGGTCGAGGCGGACGCGCGTCAGCTGGGACGGATCGAGGGAGAGCTGCAGCGCGCGTTCGGTGCAGATTTTCGGATCCGTGGGGAGCTTCTTCCCGAAGACGCGTTACGCACCCTCCAGGGAGCCAAAGACCGGCATGAGAGAGCGGCTGTTGTCTTGGTCGATGAATCGTTCCCCGACGACGCTCGAGCCAAGATCTTCGAGACAGCACGGTCTCTGCACCCAAACGCGAAACGCGCGCTACTCGTGGCTTGGGGCGCTTGGGCGCATCCAGAGTCGGCACAGAAGATCTTGCGGAGCATGGCTGTTGGTGACATCAGCTATTACGTGCTCAAGCCCTGGATAACGCCCGACGAGCTATTTCACCGCGTGATTGCTGAGTTCGTCATGGAATGGTCACGCAGTGAGCCGGCGAACATGCGTGAGGTTGTCGTCGTTGCGTCGCAACACAGCGGACGCGCGTACGCGGTTAGCGACCTGCTGAGCCGGAACGGCATTCCGCACACGTTTCGCTCCCGTGCCTCCGAGCTGGGTCAAAAGGTGCTCGAGGAGATCGGCAACCCTGGGGGCGAGGTGGCGGTATGGATGCCCGCCATCGGCGGTACCCGTCTTGTCGATCCCACGGACGCCGAGATCCTCGAAGCCTGGGGCATCCCGACCAGCTTGGCCGATGTGGATCGCACCTTCGATCTGCTGATTGTCGGGGCAGGACCCGCCGGCCTCGGGACGGCCGTCTACGCCTCTTCGGAAGGAGTTCGTACTGTCGTCGTTGAGCGCGAGGCAATCGGGGGCCAAGCTGGATCTAGTTCCCTGATCCGGAATTACCTAGGTTTCTCGCGAGGGCTCAGCGGTGCGGAGCTGGTGCAGCGTGGATACCAGCAAGCATGGGTTTTCGGCGCCCGTTTCGTCGTCACCAGGGAGATCGATCAGCTGACCCCCAACGCGGCCGGGTTCGTGGCACACATCGGAAACGTCGGTGAAGTTTCGGCCCGTGCTGTCGTGATCTCCACGGGAGTCTCGTATCGACGCATCGGAGTCCCCAGCTTGGAGGAGCTCAGCGGCCAGGGCGTGTACTACGGATCGAGCGTTTCGGCTGCCCAAGCGCTGACTGGTCTAGCTGCGGGCATCGTAGGTGCTGGCAACTCCGCGGGACAGGCAGCGCTACACCTGGCGAGGTATTGCGCCTCGGTGCACTTGATCGCGCGAGGGCCAAGGCTGTCGGACAGTATGTCCGCCTACTTGGTCGACGCCATCTCTGCGATGCCGATGATCAAGGTTTACGTGAACACTGAGGTGGTTGGCGGGCACGGCGACGGACAGCTGGAATGGGTAACACTGCGCGACCGCACCAACGGGCATGAGCAGCGCTTACCACTCGCGAGTCTGTTCGTGATGATCGGGGCGAGGCCGCGGACGGACTGGCTACCGGCGGAGGTCGACCGCGACCAGTACGGCTTTCTGTATACGGGTGCCGAGGCAGCGTCTTGCCCATCCTGGGACCTCGCACGCTCGCCGCATCCTCATGAGACGAGTGTTCCGGGACTGTTTGCAGTCGGAGACGTCCGCTCCGGCTCGGTCAAACGAGTGGCATCCGCCGTCGGAGAAGGGTCGGTTGTGGTCTCTGAAATTCACCAATTCCTAGCCACGCCGCAGCGCTGAGGTGACGGAGTCAATGCGTGCCGCACGCATCGGCCTGACTGCGGCCATTTTGGCGGTGCCAATGCTAGGTCTGATTCTGCTGCTGCAACGGCCCAGCCTCGATGTCCGGTGGGAGCACCATCCGGCGCACTTCTGGCTGGTGTTGAGTACCGCCGTCCTCTCCGCCGTATTGGCCTACGCCACCGGCGAGGCGGCTGGACGCCGTGGGGATGCACGCTTGCTCTTCGTCTCGCTCGCCTTCCTATCCTCGGCCGGCTTCCTCGCGCTGCACGCCCTGGCGACTCCCGGAGTCCTGCTCGGCAAGAGCAACACCGGTTTCACAATTGCCACGCCGGTTGGCGTAGCCATCGGCTCAGTGTTCGCGGCGCTGTCGACACGCGACTTGTCTGGCGATAGCGCGGTCCGCAACGTGCGAGTCGGTAAACGTCTGCGGCTAGCACTGGTCGGCCTCATGGTCGTGTGGGGAGTGTGGTCGGTCGCTGGGCTGCCGCCACTCAACCGGCCGCCAAAGGTCGTAGAGGGCTGGCCGCTGGCGCTAGCCGTACCGGCGGTGCTGCTCTACGGATGGAGCGCAGCGCGTTACATCCAACTGTGGCGTCGCCATCCCTCACTGTTGCTGTTGGCGGTGCCGTCGGCGTTCATACTCCTGGCGGAGTCGATGATCGCGATTGCTTTCGCGCGCAACTGGCATCTTTCGTGGTGGGAGTGGCA
>JBKOZG010000075.1:0-4381 GCA_046725775.1 Actinomycetota bacterium
CCGTGATCAGTGCCTGGCCCGACCCCGTGTACGGCAACATCGCCACCCTCCGGCACAGCGGCCGCGTCAGCACCCAATACGGGGATCTGGCCAGCATCGATGCCAAGATCCGACCCGGAGCCACAGTCGTCGTATCGGCCAAATACTAGGGGTCGAAGGATCCACTGGCACCAGCATCGGATTGCACCTGCATTTCCAAGTTGAGATCAACGACCGACCAGTCGACTCGGTGCCGTTCATGGCCCGCGCTCCCCGACTGCAGCTGCTCCACGTGAGAGTGAATTGCCTCACTTAGCGCTTGCTGAGTTTCGTACCGGAGCAACCGTGGCCTATCTTCAACCTTGAGACCAGTGCTCTTACTGGTACTACTCACGAGGTGACGTCATGACTGCCATTAGCGAATCCGGTCGACCGGCAGAGGGGCCTGCACCGCCGACCCCCACCCCGCCGACCAGCCACCGCCGCCTACTGGCCTGGGTGGCCGAGGTCGCCGAACTCACCGAGCCGGAGGAGATCTATTGGTGCGACGGCTCCGACGCGGAGTGGGCACAGCTCACCGACACCCTCGTGGAGACCGGCACGTTGATCCGGCTCAACCCGGACGCTAAGCCCAACTCTTTCCTAGCCCGGAGCGACCCCGACGATGTCGCCCGGGTCGAGGACCGCACCTTCATCTGCTCGGCCGAGCCCGACGACGCCGGACCCACCAACAACTGGGGAGCGCCGACCGAGATGAAGCAAATAATGACCGACTTGTATCGCGGCTGCATGCGTGGCCGGACCATGTACGTGGTGCCGTTCTGTATGGGTCCGCTTGACGCCGAGCAGCCAAGATTCGGGGTGGAGATCACCGACTCCTCATACTTAGTGGTCAGTATGAGAATCATGACCCGGACGGGCCGCCCCACGCTGGACGCCATGACCGCACACGGGGAGGCGGACTTCGTGGCTTGCCTTCACTCGGTGGGTGCGCCGCTCCAACCAGGGCAGGCCGACGTCCCGTGGCCGTGCAACGAAGTGAAGTACATCAGCCACTTCCCCGAGGAGCGGGCGATTTGGTCATACGGCTCCGGCTACGGCGGCAACTCGCTGCTTGGCAAGAAGTGCTACGCGCTGCGGATCGCCTCAGTCATCGCCCGCGACGAAGGGTGGCTGGCCGAGCATATGTTGCTCATGAAACTAACCTCGCCGGAGGGGCGGAGCTACCACCTCGCGGCCGCCTTTCCCAGCGCTTGTGGGAAGACGAACCTGGCCATGCTGCGTCCGACTCTGCCGGGCTGGACGGCGGAGACCTTGGGCGACGACATTGTCTGGATGAGGTTCGGCGCCGACGGCCGGCTTTACGCGCTCAATCCCGAATACGGACTCTTCGGCGTGGCACCCGGCACAAGCTGGCGGACGAACCCCAACGCCATGGCGACAATCGACCGCGGCAACTCCATCTTCACCAACGTGGCGCTGACCGACGACGGGGACGTGTGGTGGGAAGGCATGACCGACGAACCACCCCCGCACCTGACCGACTGGCGCGGCCAAAGCTGGACGCCGGAGGGTGCCACCGGCCCGGCGGCCCATCCGAACAGCCGGTTCTGCACACCCCTGACACAGTGCCCGATCCTTGCGCCCGAGTACGGCGACCCGGCCGGAGTCCCGATCGAGGCCATCATCTTCGGCGGGCGTCGGGCGGACACGGTACCGCTGGTGGCCCAGGCGCGGGACTGGCCGCACGGGGTGTTCCTGGGTGCGACGTTGTCCAGCGAGACCACCGCGGCCGCGACCGGGGCGGTCGGTGTGGTGCGACGCGACCCGATGGCCATGCTGCCATTCCTCGGCTACGCGGCCGACGACTACTTTGCGCACTGGCTTCAACTGGGCGAAAAACATAGAGACGGCGTACCGACCATTTTTTACGTGAACTGGTTCCGCAAATCCGCCGCCGGGGACTTCCTCTGGCCGGGATTCGGTGAGAACAGCCGGGTACTCAAGTGGATCGTCGAGCGCCTGGGGGTCGCGCGCAGGCCGTCGAGACGCCGGTCGGCTCTGTACCGTCGCCCGCCTCACTCGATGTCTACGGCCTGAACCTGCCGCCCGAGGCGCTGCAGGCTGTGCTCACCGTCGATGCCGATGAGTGGCGGGCCGAGCTGGCTTTGATCGAGGACTGGTTCGCAATGTTGGGTCCGAGGCTCCCCGCCGCGCTCCGTACCGAGCTCGACGGCCTGGCTGACCGCATAGGCTCCGAGTTGCCAGAGTCGGTGCGCGGGGCGATGACGTAGTGGCGGGTCGGCGATCTCGCCGAACGCATGATGCTAAATCAGAGCAGCCATGGCTGTGAGCCACGAGACGAAGATCAACAGCCCTGATCCATCGCGTCGGCAGCGCGTACGGCGCCCACCATTCCTGCCGTTCTTTCACCCACCAATCAAGCTGGCCAGCTTCCACCACGTTGCCGTCTCCACCTGGATCGGCGGAACGGACCGCTCTGCTCTGGGCCATGCTCCGCGACCACCGTTCCGAGAAAGAACAGCCCTCACAGGAGACGACGTAATACCACTTGCTCGTCCGCCGGTTGGCGCTTTCGTTCGATCTACCTTTCGGGTTCAGGGTTCCCCTTTCAAGAACTCACCGACCGACAAGTCGAATTGCTTGATCAATTCGTCAACGTTGTCTTCCGCAGTCACCTAGACCACCTCTCCTTCTGTTGACGCAGCGTGCTTGGGGGGCGAACAGTGCGGTCGACAGCTTCCCTGCTAGAACCGCCAAGCTGAACGTGTCGGCGATCAAGATCGCGTCGAGGCGTCGGGAGGCTTGACCGCTTCTCGAATCGGCGCTCGGTGAATTGAACGATCGCCACTGAACCGCTTATCAACAGACTGCAAAGTCGCGGTTTCCACAGATTTCAATGACCACGCACGATTGGCGCGGGCG
The DNA here is from genome assembly GCA_046725775.1 of Actinomycetota bacterium. GTDB lineage: Bacteria > Actinomycetota > Actinomycetes > Propionibacteriales > Propionibacteriaceae > Microlunatus. The sequence continues at coordinate 2,926 of JBKOZG010000075.1, forward strand.
TACGCATGCTTCCGTTTGGAGGTGGGCGATGCCGGCAGCGGAGTCGAAGAAGCAGTTGGGCGTACGTGGTGAGGACTTGGCCTGTGCGGAGTTGGAGCGGCAGGGCATGCAGGTGCTGGAGCGGAATTGGCGCTGCCGGCTGGGGGAGATCGACATTGTCGCCGCGGAGACCGGCGAGAGGGGAGTCACGCTGGTCTTTTGTGAGGTGAAGTGCCGCGGCGGGTTGGGTTTCGGGCATCCGCTTGAGGCGATCACTTTCGCGAAGATGCGGACTTTGCGGCAGCTGGCGGCGGTATGGATGCGGGAGCATCACGTGAAGGCATCGACGATCAGGCTGGATGCGATCGGTGTTGTGTTAGCTCCTGGCGAGCCGGCATCTCTGACTCACGTACGGGCGGTGGGTTGAGTGTCCTCGGCTTGTGCGTGGTCGGTGGCACTGGTCGGCTTGGAGGGGCGGATTGTCGAGGTGGAGGCCGACATTGGTGCTGGGCTGCCGCGCACCGTGTTGGTGGGACTCCCGGACTCTGCCCTCTATCAGGCTCGTGATCGTTGTAAGGCCGCTGTCAGCAATTCCAGCCAAGAGTGGCCGATCTCGCTGCTGACGATCAATCTCAGTCCAGCCACCCTGCCCAAGGCCGGCAGTCATTACGATCTCGCGATCGTCGCGGCGATCCTCGCAGCGCAAGGGATCTTTCAGGCCGACGAACTGCGCCGAACGGTGCTGCTGGGTGAGTTGGGGTTGGACGGTCGGGTCCGGCCGATCCGCGGCGTCCTGCCGGCCACTCTTGCGGCCCAGCAGGCAGGTTTCACCCGGGTGATCGTGCCGATGCGCCAGGCCGGGGAGGCGAAGCTCGTCGCAGGGATCGATGTCTTCGGCATTGCATCGATCACCCAGTTGGTCGCCTTTCTGCGAGACGAGCCGATGCCCTTGGTCGACCCGATCGAGGTGCTGGGCGACCCGGCCGGCAAGCACGCCAAGCGCGGTCTCGACCTGGCAGATGTGGTCGGTCAGGTGGAGGCCAAGTGGGCTTGTGAGGTCGCTGCTGCCGGCAGGCATCACATGCTCTTCCATGGCCCGCCTGGAGTCGGCAAAACCATGCTCGCCGAGCGTGTCCCGGGGCTACTTCCCGATCTCGACGTACGCGACTCCCTCGAAGTATCCGCTGTGCACTCGCTGGCTGGGTTCAACCTTGCCGACGAGCTGATTAACAGACCGCCCTACAGCGACCCGCATCACTCGGCATCGGTTGCCAGCATCGTCGGCGGCGGGCAACGAATGGCCAGGCCCGGCGCGATTTCATGTGCCCACAAAGGAGTCCTATTTCTCGACGACTCCACGGAAGCCCAATCCATCCGAAGAGAGGCAAGTTCATACGTTGCGGTTCCTTTACCAACCAGTCGAGCTCACCAGCGTTCGACCTTGTGGCTGTCTCGACCTCGAGACCCGGCACAAGCT
>JBKOZG010000280.1:0-13350 GCA_046725775.1 Actinomycetota bacterium
GATGTGTATAAGAGACAGGGGTGCCTGCTTCCGCGCAGTGGCAAGCACGGGCTTCCAGTCCACCTCCTCGACAGGATGGTCATCCGGCACGTTCGTGAAGATGATCGCGATCGCCACCAGCGGGATCACGATCAAAGCGAGGGAGCGGACCATGTCCCCCGCTGTCGCCTGTCGTGTCGTACGCGCCACATCTTTATCTTCACAGACCACGCCAACTCGGACCTGCCTCGGCGTGTGCAGGACACTATTCGCTGATGGAGACCATCCAGACGATCGCTCGCCACGCTGGTCCGCGAGGTGAAGTCGTGTTGCGACGGCGACTCGTTGCCGGAACCCCCGTTGAGGAGTTGATCATCAACGGCGCCTTCGCCATGGACAGCAGCGAAGGCAGCTCCGAGTGCCTGTTGGGGGATTTCGCACTGCCGAGCGGTCGGGCGCGGCGGGTGCTGGTCGGCGGGCTGGGTTTGGGATACACCGTCTCCGCAATCTCGGCCAAAGACGTCGCTGTGATCGATGTCGTAGAGATCGAGCAATGCTTGATCGACTGGGCCCATCGAGGATTGACAGCAACACTGGCCGCGGTGGCGTCGGATCCGCGGGTCCGCCTGCATGCCGCAGATGTTCGGCTTGTTTTAGCCGGGCGGACCGATGGGTCGGCTGGGCCGTGGGACGCGATCGTGCTCGACGTGGACAACGGACCGGACTTCTTGATCCATGAGGAGAATCGTGCGCTCTACACCGAGGCGGGACTGCGGGCCGCGTACGCTCGACTGACGCCGGCCGGCGCGCTGGCGATCTGGTGCCAATCCGTGGCGCCAGACCTGCGCGCCATCCTGGAACGAATTGCGCCCCCAATGCGCGAACACATTGTCGAAGTCACCCGTGGCGAACGCAGCTTGCAGTACGCGATTTACACGGTGTCTAGGCCTACGGACTCCAGAGGACCGGCTAGGCAAGAATGTGGCCCATGACCCAGTCAACTGATACGGGCGAACATCGCATCGAGCGCGACACCATGGGCGAGGTCAGGGTGCCGGCCGCGGCCTTGTGGAAGGCGCAGACCCAACGCGCAGTTGAGAACTTCCCAATCTCTGGGATACCGATCAACCCTGGGTTGATCGCCGCTCTAGGCCTGATCAAAGAGGCGGCCGCGAAGACCAACGCAGCGCTTGGTGTCTTGAAGCACGAGCACGCCGCCGCGATCGAGAAAGCTGCTGGCGAGGTCGCGGCAAACCAGCACGATGCCGAGTTTCCGATCGACGTCTTCCAGACCGGGTCGGGCACCTCCAGCAACATGAACGCCAACGAGGTGATCGCATCCCTCGCCACTGCCGAGCTGGGCGAATCCGTGCACCCCAATGATCACGTCAATGCGTCACAGTCGAGCAACGACGTCTTCCCCAGCGCCATCCACATTGCGACGGCGTACAACCTCGTCTACACCCTGTTGCCGGCGCTACGTCATCTGGAATCGGCGCTCGGCCTGAAGGCCACAGAATTCGCTGAGGTGGTCAAGTCCGGTCGTACGCACCTCATGGACGCCACGCCGGTGACGCTCGGTCAGGAGTTCGGCGGCTACGCCGCCCAGATCGGTCGTGGCATCGAGCGGGTGGAAGCGACCTTGCCCCGAGTCGCTGAGCTGCCGCTCGGCGGTACGGCCGTTGGCACCGGTATCAACACTCCGGCGGGCTTCGCCGAGTCTGTGATCTCCTTGATCGCGGACAAGACCGGCCTGCCGCTGACCGAAGCACGTGATCATTTCGAGGCGCAGGGCGCTCGAGACGGCCTGGTCGAGGCCTCGGGCGCACTGCGGACCATCGCGGTGAGCCTGCACAAGATCGCCAACGACCTGCGCTGGATGGCCTCGGGTCCGCGCGCTGGGCTGGGCGAGATCACAATTCCGGACCTCCAGCCCGGATCCTCGATCATGCCGGGCAAGGTCAACCCCGTGATCTGTGAGGCAACGCTTATGGTGTGCGCGCAGGTGATCGGGAACGACGCGGCGGTCGCCTTTGCGGGTGCGGGTGGCAACTTCGAGCTCAACGTCATGCTTCCGGTGATGGCCCGTAACACCCTGGAGTCGATCCAGCTATTGGCCAATGTCAGCCGACTGCTCGCCGACCGTTGCGTAGCGGGTATCGAGGCGAACGTCGAGCACTGCAGGACGCTCGCTGAGTCCTCGCCGTCAATCGTGACGCCGCTGAACCGCTACATCGGTTACGAAAACGCTGCCGCGGTTACCAAGCAGGCGCTCAAGGAGGGCAAGACCATCCGCCAGGTGGTCATCGAGAACGGCTACGTTGCCGACGGCAGTCTGACCGAAGAGGAACTGGATAAGGCTCTCGACGTGCTGGCCATGACCCGCCGGCCAGGCTGAGCCGGCATCCGCTACTCAAGCTGCCGAGTGTTCGATACCAATTCGCGCTCCGGAATTTCCGGCCTGCTCGACGGCACCTTCATGCATGACGTCGGCGTTGCGGTAGCGGCCCGCGAGCATCAGCACGACCCCGACCAGGGCCCACCCCGCGAGCACCAGCCACGGCATCGTCGCATCCGCCTCGGGAAAGTAGGAGAGGTCGCGCAACAGCGTGATGGATGCGCCCGGCACGAGCCACTGACCGATCGCGCCCCACGGTCCCGGCAGGAACTCCAGCGGCTGGGCGGCCGCTGAGATGGGATTGCCGATCAGCAGCGTGATGATCGCTCCGACTGCGATGCCCGGAGGACCGACCAGCGCGGTCATGCCGACGATGAAGGCGCCGGTCGCGAACAGCGAGAGGGCGATCGCGGAGGCGTTCGCCAGGTAATCCCCCTGCAGCACCCCGAACCAAGCCTGCATGATGGCGGCCAGCCCCGCGCCAGCGATGACCGCGTAGGCAGTGAGGGAGACGAGGCGGCGCCAGACTCCGACGACGAGCAGCGACACAAGGATGCCGCCGAGCATCCCGCCGAGCACCATCGGGAAGGCGGCCGCGGCCAGCCCCGTGCCGCGCTCGTCCGTCGATGCGAGCGCCACCACATCGGTGACCGTCACGACGATCGGGTCGGGCGCCGGAGCCCCGGCTTGCTGCGCCGCGGCGGTCTGTTGGGCAAGGGTCGCATTGACCTGCTGCTGCAGCTGACCCGCGATCTGACTCATGATCTGACTGGTGACGGCGCCGTTGGCCGACGCCATCAGCACCTCCGGCACCTGGCCCAAGATGACGGCCCCATAGACCTCGCGCTCCTCGATGCTCTGCACCGCAGCATCCCGATCGGCGGCCTCTGTCACGTCGAATCGGCCTGCGGCGTTCTGGTCGACGGCGCTCGTGAACGCGCTCACCTGCTTGCTGGCGCCGGCCACTGCGATCGGAAAGTCCTTGACCGTCGAGGTGATTACCGGCCACATGAACGCAAGCACAACGACCGCGACGAGGAGCGCCGCGCCGGCGGCGATGCCGATTGCGCGGCCCCAGCGCGTGTAAAGACGCGTGGACAGTGGAGTGGACATTTTCAATGCTCCTCACTAAAACGAATGAACATTCTTTATTGTGAATTCACCGCGGTTTCCTTGTCAAGAACGAACGTTCCTTTTTATTGTGACCTGTGCCCAAGATTTCGGAGCAGTACCGGACGGCCCGGCGCAGAGAGATCTCCCGCGCCGCACTGCGCTGCTTCGCGCGCAAGGGATTCGATGCCACGTCTATGGCCGACATCATCGCCGAGTCCGGCCTGTCGGCAGGCGCCATCTACGGTCATTACAAGAGCAAGAACGAACTGATCCAGCTCACCGTCGCCGATCTCCTCGAACGCCGGTTCGACGACCTCAGCGGCGTCCTTTCCGCCGAACATCTCGTCCCGCCGGGAGAACTCCTTGGTCTCTTCCTCCGCGGGGTCCGGTCGGAGATCGGCGACGTCAGCATCCTCGTACAGCTGTGGGCGGCGGCCGTACGCGATGCGGAGCTCCGCCGGATGGCGTCGGGGATCGCCGCGAAGATCCAGGGCATGTTCACCCGCTACTTGACCGCGTGGCACGAACAGGAGGGAATGCCACCCGCAGAGGCGCAGGAGCGCGCCGGGCGGGAATCGGCGATCTGCATCGGCATCGCCCAGGGATACATCGTGCAGACCGCGATCCTCGACGACTTCGACGGGGACGCCTACATCGCGTCGGTGCAGTCGGTCTTCCGCTGAGCGCCGACGGATCGGTGGACTACGACGAGATCACAAGCCCGACCATCGAGACGTAGGCACTCACTGTTCTGCACGATTCGTCTGGTATTCAGTACCAACCTTTGGCCGACTTGAAGCTCCATGCGGCACACGGACTGCCGTATCGATCCTCCATGTACTTGATGCCCCAGATGATCTGTGTCGCTGGGTTGGTCCGCCAGTCACTCCCTTCGCTTGCCATTTTCGAGCCGGGCAGCGCCTGGGGAATCCCGTACGCCCCCGAGCTCGGGTTGGTCGCGTCGATCCTCCACTTGCTCTCGCGCATGATGATGTTGTCGAAGCACTCGAACTGGTTGGAGCCATAGTTGAACTTGTTCTTCAAGATCTGGCGAGCCATCTCTTTGGGATCGGTGACACCCGGCTGGTAGCCACGATTGGCAAGCGCTCGGGCGCGAGCAGCCTTCTCCTCGGCCGCCTTTCTCGCAGCGGCCGCCAGCGCGGCCTTGATCTTGGCTTGCTGCGCAACAATCGCCTTCGTCTGCTTGCCCAAGGATTTGGCCCGCTTCGCCGCCTGTTTGGCTGCAACGACCTTGACTCTCGTAGCCTCCCGATTCGCGCGTGCCTTGGCCGCCGCACGTTCAGCTGCGAGCTGGTCAGCGGCCGACGCGTGTTCTGGAACGGCAATGACGGCAGCCGCCGGTACGGCGATGGCAGAAGTTTGTTGACCGGGGCTACTCAGTCCAGCGAAAGCTGTTGTTGCGACAAACGCTGAAAAGCCAACCCCGACCATGGCATGCTGAGCGAGTCGACGCACGGAGGAAACGATGCCACATGTCGTTATCCAAATGAGATCATCTTGAGATCATTTCGTTCTTTTTGGCTTAGCCCGAATCTCTCACACAGCGACGTCTTGCAACATCTCGGTCACGAGGGCTGCGATTGGTGAGCGCTCGGAGCGGTTCAACGTGACATGAGCAAAGAGTGGGTGGCCCTTCAGTTTCTCGACAACCGCCACGACGCCGTCATGCCTGCCCACCCTCAGGTTGTCTCGCTGGGCGACGTCGTGGGTTAGGACCACTCGCGAGCCCTGCCCGATCCGGCTCAGTACGGTGAGCAGCACGTTTCGTTCCAGTGACTGCGCCTCGTCAACAACAACGAACGCGTCGTGCAGTGAACGGCCCCGGATATGCGTGAGGGGCAGCACCTCAAGCAGGCCGCGTGCCAACACCTCTTCAATGACCACCTTCGTGGTGAGCGCACCAAGCGTGTCGAAGACTGCCTGGGCCCAGGGCGCCATCTTCTCGCCCTCAGTACCCGGCAGATAGCCGAGCTCTTGGCCGCCAACCGCGTACAGCGGACGGAAGACCACCACTTTGGAGTGCTGCTGACGTTCTAGGACCGCCTCAAGCCCGGCACACAGCGCGAGAGCTGACTTACCGGTGCCAGCCCGGCCGCCGAGAGAGATGATCCCGATGGATGGATCCAAGAGCAGATCCAGAGCCACCCGCTGCTCCGCCGAGCGGCCATGAATTCCGAACACGTCGCGGTCAGCCTTGATCAGCTTGATCTCCTTGCTCGGCATGACCCGGCCGAGGGCCGATGCCTTGCCGCTGAGCAAGACGACGCCGGTATGACAGGGCAGGTCTCGAGCCTCATCTACCTCAAGGAACCCCTGCTCATAGAGGCGATCGACATCGCCGCCGTCGACTTCGAGCTCGCTCATCCCAGTCCACTCGTTTTCGACGGCGAGCTCAGCGCGGTACTCCTCCGCCTTGAGACCTACAGAGGATGCCTTGACTCTCATCGGGAGGTCCTTGGACACCAGCGTGACCGCGCACCCCTCAGCTGCGAGGTTCAGCGCCACAGCCAGAATGCGCGAGTCATTGTCGCCCAAGCGGAAACCGTCCGGCAGCGCAGCGGGATCGGTGTGGTTCAGCTCGACGCGAATGGTGCCGCCCAGAGTATTGATCGGAACGGGAGCGTCAAGGCGCCCATGGATCATCCGCAGCTCGTCGAGGTAGCGCAAGGCCGTACGGGCGAAGTAGCCCAGCTCGCTGTGGTGACGCTTGCCCTCAAGCTCGCTGATCACCACAACAGGGAGCACGACATCGTGCTCGTCGAATCGCCGCATCGCGTGTGGGTCGCTCAGCAATACGGAAGTGTCAACGACGTAGGTGCGACGGCTTGATGAAGAAGACACAGGTCTGCCCTTCTTGGGGGCCGTACGCGATCCGCGCCCGGCCCCACCGTTACGTGGCTGGCCGGGATGGATGACCGGCATCGAGCTGCGCCGGATCGCAGTACGTCGAGTGACGGTGCATGCATCGCCTCCCAGGCGGACCGCTTATTGCGTTCCGCATGTCGACGGTATGTCGAGAGGTGGGTCGAAGGCGAGAGCCACGCCGTATTTTTGGGAGCTGCTCGCGCATCGCGCGCGGAGTCCGCCGCCGTCGTCGTCGCTCGCAGAGGAAGAACACCTCCGCTCTCCCCTCCTCCGTGCGCCGGCGCGCGATTCCCGACGCTCGCAGCTATTTCACTTGGTGGCAACCTGGTGCCAATTACCTGGCAGTGAGGACAATGCGAATCTGCTGCCCGGGAACCGCCTGGGCAGCCTTATCGATGTCGTCATCGGCAACTACCGCGACGACCGGGTATCCCCCGGTCACCGGATGATCGGCAAGAAAGACCACAGGCTCACCGCCGGCCGGCACCTGGATCGAGCCGCGAACTACCCCCTCGCTTGGCAGCTCCTTCCCCATCCTCGAGGCGTGATACTGCAGCGGCTCACCTTCCATGCGCATGCCAACCCGGTCGCTGCGGCTGGAGGCGGTCCACTCCGTGGCAGCAAGCGCGTCTGGGTCGGCGAGCCAGTCCTCTCGCGGGCCGCGCAACGCGTGCAGGACGAGCGTCCCGCCCGACAGTGCTGCCGTCGACGCCTGGTCAACATTGGGAAAATCGGCTGGTGGCGGTCCGACTGGCAGGATGTCGCCGGCCCGGACCGGCTCGGGCCCCAGACCGGACAGAGTGTCTGTTGCCCTAGATCCCAATACCAGCGGCACGTCAAAGCCGCCACGGACCGAGACGTACGTGCGAAGCCCAACCTGCGGCGTCCTCAGCGTGAGGATCTGACCATCGGCCAGAGCGAACGGTCCGCAATAGCCGACACCGCGACCATCGACGTCAGCCGGAGCCGGAGCACCAGTCAGCGCCAGCATCACATCGCCTCGGGCGCGCAGTGACAGGCCGCCAAAGGTCACTTCTAACGCGGCTGCCGTGTAGGGCTGGGCCAGCAACCGCGCGCCGAGGCAGAAGGCATCCCTGTCGGCGGCCCCGGAGCGCCCGACGCCGACCGCCGCGAAGCCAACTCTCCCGAGGTCTTGCACCAGGGTGAGCGGTCCCGCGGCCTGGACTTCCAGAGCGCGATCAGCGCCCATCGCCAGCTCCAGACTCCTCGACGAAGCGCACCACAGCGCCTGGCTGCAGGAGTGCAGGTGGATCCCGCTCGATATCGAAAATGACGATGTTCGTACGGCCGATCAGCTGCCAACCGCCTGGCGAGGACCGTGGATAGATCGCACTGAACTCACCAGCCAAAGCCACAGCACCGGATGGCACGGCAGTGCGTGGCTCCTTGCGCCGGGGCACAGCAAGTCGTGGGTCACCCCAGCTCAGGTATGCGAAGCCCGGCGCGAATCCTCCGAACGCGACCCGCCAGTCAGTCCCGGTGTGCGCCGCGATGACGTCGTCGACGCTCAGCCCAGTGAGCTCGGCAACATCGGCGAGGTCAGCCCCGTCGTAGAGAACCGGAATCTCGATCACCTGGTCGCTCCCCGCCACCTCCTCGGCTGCGGCGGCCGGCAGTGTGGCCAGAGCTTGGCGCAGTGCAGCGACGCCGGCTGTGTCTCCAACGACAACCAGCACGGTTGTGGCGGCCGGGATGATGTCGACGACGTCGGTGAATCCGGGCGTCCCTGCCGTAACGGCCTCCCGTATCGCGCGGTCGAACGAGACCACTTGGTCCAGTCCCCCTACCTCGACCAACACCGCGTGCTCCCCGCAGGGGAGCAGGGTGCGGTGCTCGGTCACGGCGCGAAGGGTCGGATTTCAACCCCGGCCTCAGCAAGGGCCTTCCGTACGGCCACCGCCATCGCGACAGCTCCCGGGGAGTCTCCATGCACACAAATTGAGCGCGCGGAAACAGCCACATCGGTACCGTCGACCGATCGCAGCCGACCAGTCATCAGCATCGACACCATGCGCTGGGCGACCTCCGCCGGGTCGTGCAGCAGCGCCGCTGGTTGCGAGCGAGGCACCAGCGTGGCTTGGGCGGTGTACCCACGATCGGCGAAGGCCTCGGTGACCGCGCTCAAACCGGCACGCTTGGCATGCCGGACCAACGCCGACCCCGGCAGCCCCAGCACTGGGAGCGCCGGGTCGTAGGCGACCACCGCGTCGACCACGGCTGCGGCCTGGTATTCGTCGTGCACCGCCCTGTTGTACAGAGCCCCGTGCGGCTTGACATATCGCACCCGCGACCCGGCAACCCGGGCGAAGCCATCCAACGCCGCGATCTGGTAGATCACGTCATTAGTCAGGCTCGCCGCATCGACATCCATGCTGCGCCGGCCGAAGCCGGCCAGATCCCGGTAGCTCACCTGAGCACCGATCGCCACATCGCGGCTGACGGCTAACTCGCAGACTCGGCGCAGGATGTCGGGGTCGCCGGCATGGAAGCCACAGGCGACGTTGGCGCTAGTGACGACCTCCAGCAGAGCGTCGTCATCGCCTAGGCTCCAGATCCCGAACCCCTCGCCGAGGTCGCTGTTGAGGTCGACGACGGGTGCTGTGGCCGGCTCGCTCACAGGGACCTCGTCGGCTGATCGGCAGGGTCAGCCTGCAGGTCGATCTTCGAAGTCTCCGGTGCAAGCAGTACGCAGATGATGGTCACGAGCAGCATGAGTACTGCGTAGACGGAGACGGCAATCGAGGTGTCGAAGCGGTCCAGCAGAGCCACGGAGATGATCGGAGCGAGCGCACCGCCGATGATGCCTGCCAGCTGGTAGCCCATGGAGGCGCCCGTGTATCGAACTTTGGTCGGGAACATCTCTGAGATGAACGCTGCTTGCGGCCCGTACATGGCTGCATGGAAGGCCAGCGCGACCACCGTAGCCAGGACGATCAGCCAGAACTGGCCGGTGTCGAGCAGGGCGAAGAAGACGAAGACCCACACCGCTGCTCCGATAGCCCCGGCCAGGTAGACCGGTCGGCGCGCGAACCGGTCGGACAGGCTGCCGAAGAATGGGATTAGCGCGACCTGGACGGCGGCAGCGATGAGCACTGCGTTGAGGGCGTAGTTCCGGGGCAGCTTCAGATAGGTCGCGACGTAGGTGGTGATGAACAGTACGAAGGTGTAGAAGGCAACATCGACGCCGACCCGCGCGCCGATGGCGAGCAGAACCTTTTTGGGGTAGCGTCGCAGCACCTCCATGATCGGCGCTGCAGCTTTGGTGTGGGACTCCTCAACTTGCCGGAACAACGGACTCTCCGCGATGGTCATCCGAATCCACAGGCCTACCAGCACCAGCAAGCCGCTGAGCAGGAATGGCACCCGCCAGCCCCAGCTCAAGAACGCGGGTTCATCGGTCAAGGTGCCCATCAGCGCCAAGATCCCGTTGGCCAGCAGCAGCCCAATAGGGACACCGACCTGTGGCCAGCTGGCGTTGAGACCACGCCGGTTTGCGCCACCCGACTCCAGGGTCATCAGCACTGCACCGCCCCACTCGCCGCCGAGGCCAAGACCCTGCAGGAAGCGGAGCGTGACCAGCAGGATCGGCGCCCAGACGCCGATGGTCGCATAGGTCGGTAGCAAGCCGATGGCGAAGGTGGCAATGCCCATCAGGAGCAAGGTCACTACCAAGACGTTCTTGCGGCCGATGCGGTCGCCGTAGTGGCCAAAGACCAACCCACCCAGCGGGCGGGCGACGAAGCCGACGGCGTAAGTGGTGAATGCGAGCAGGGTGCCGACAAGCGGCTCGAAAGTCGGAAAGAAGAGCTGATTGAAGACCAGGGCGGCGGCGGTGCCGTAGATGAAGAAGTCGTACCACTCCAGCGAGGTGCCGATCAGGCTGGCAACTATTACCTTGCGAACCGATGACGGCGCTTTGGCTGCGGGAACACGGCTGACGGTGGACATCTGGTGCCTCCCTTGACCGGGGGCGGGCCGGTCCACGCCCTCTGTCGGTATCTACCCACTCACGCGCAGGAGAAAAAACCCTCGACCCATCAGTCAGCGGCGTTCTCCAGGCCGCTGAGATTCAGGCTCGCGTTACCGGCCGAAGCGACGCTCCCGCTGCCCGTACGAGCGCAGCGCCCGGATGAAATCCACCTTCCGGAAGTCAGGCCACAGCGCCTCGCAGAAGTAAAACTCGCTGTGGGCCGACTGCCACATCAAAAATCCGGACAACCGCTGCTCCCCAGAGGTCCTGATGATCAGGTCTGGGTCGGGCTGTCCCTTGGTATAAAGGTGGTCGGCAATGTGCTCGATGTCGAGGGTTTGTGCGAGCTCGTCGATCGAGGTCCCGTTCTTTGCATGCTCGGCAAGCAGGGATCGAACAGCGTCCCGCAACTCATGCCGGCCGCCGTAGGAGACGGCGATATTCACCAGCATGCCGTTCATGTCAGCGGTATCGTGATCGGCCATCTTGAGCCGCTTGGCGGACTCGGCCGGTAGCAGATCCAGCGCCCCAACGGGATGGACTCGCCAACGCCTGGTCGCCGCGAGATCGCTCACCATCTCTTCGATCACGTTAAGTAGCGGCTCGATCTCCTCACGCTTGCTGCGAGAGAAGTTCTCGGTCGAAAGCACCCACAACGTGACGACCGGGATGCCGATCTCATCGCACCACTCGACGAACTCCTTGAGCTTGTCGGCACCGGCTTGGTAACCCGCAACGAGCGGCTGCCCGGGAGCGTTGGTACGCGCCCAGCGGCGATTCCCGTCAGCGAGTACGGCGACGTGGCGCGGCAGCCGGTTGCGGTCGAGCTCTGCGATCAGCCGATGCTCATAGGTCGAATACAACAGCCCTGACGGGTGTAGACGATCAACGAACTCACGCAGCCGATCGAGACGTGCCACAACTGGCAGGGTATCCCGTGCCAATCGAGGAATCCGCTCGTCGGATAGATCTGGAAGATTGAGAAATGCCAGGTCGCCATGACCTTCGGCCATTGGTCTACGCGGCTGGAATCACCTACCCTGAACCTACCAGCCGGTAACTTCCCCCCAAGCTAAATTTGCGCCTCGGCGCTCGGAAGGAGAAGTCCTGCCCGCCGTTCACGTTGAGGAAGACCAACCGTTCCAGTCCGACACTCAGCGCGATACCGAGAATTCGCTGACCGAGGTGCTTGAGGCAGTCAAGCCCCGGCTTCGCGGTTGGCTGCATGCTGGGATGGCTCCCCTCGCACTTGCTGCGGGAATCGTGCTCATTTCCCTTGCCGCAACACCTGCCGGCGTGATCGGAGGAGCGGTCTTCCTTACTGCATCAGTACTCCTTTTCGGCACCAGCGGCGTCTACCATCGCAGAACCTGGGGAATGCGCGGCCACGCAATTCTCCGCAGGCTGGACCACGCCAACATCTATGTGTTCATCGCGGCGACCTATACGCCACTGGCGCTGATCTTGCTCGACGGCGCCTCGCGGGTGATACTGCTCGCTCTTGTCTGGTCAGCCGCCCTTGGTGGGCTGTGCTTCCGCCTGTTCTGGCTATCAGCTCCGCGCTGGCTCTACACCGTGCTCTACCTCGTCATGGGCTGGGCAGCCCTTGGCTGGCTCGCAGCTTTTTACCGTGCTGCCGGCGCGGCGGTAGTGATCTTGGTAATCGCCGGCGGTGTTTGCTACACCCTCGGCGCAGTGGTCTACGGCCGAAAACGTCCCAACCCCTCCCCCACCTGGTTCGGTTTTCACGAGATCTTCCACGCCGCCACGATCGCAGGCTTCGCCTGCCACTACATCGCGATCTCCATGATCACCCTTTGATTCAGAGCTGCTCGCGCAATGTCTGATTGCTCGCTCCGCTCGCTAGGATCGCGCTTCGAGGCGCGATCCTTAGCGCGCGTGGGATCCGCCGCCGTCGTCGTCGCTCGCAGAGGAAAGAACGCCTCCGCTCCCTCCTACTCCGTTCGGCGGCGCGCGACTTTCCGACGCTCGCAGCTCAACCGTTACTTGATTTCAGTTGGCTGGCTAGATCGTCGACGGAGGTGACGGGGAGCCGGCAAACGAACTGCCGGCAGACATAGGCCGTGGGCCGGTTGTCGATCATCGGGCGCTCGGCCAGCAGTGCGAGGCCAGGCTGGTCGGACATGCCAGCCATCACGACTGATCCGGCCGGAGCGAGCTGGTGAGCGGTGTGGACCAGCGCGGCTCGACCCGCATCGTCGGGGCCGACCACGGCGACCTGAACCGGTCGCTGGCCCGATGTCTGGCTGATCGCGTCCGCCAGCAGCCAGCCAGCAAACCGCGGCGCCTGGCGGACCAACTCGCTTGCGCTCATGGCTGCTCGGTCGGCGCGGATGGTGAAGCGCTCCAGCCCGGTCAATTCGGCCATTAGTCGCAGCGCATGAACAGCCGCACTCAGCCCCGACGGGGTGGCGTTGTCGGTGGGATCCTGGGGTCGGGTGTAGAGCTGCTCGGCATCAGCAGCGGTGTCAAAGAACCCGCCATCGGTGTCGGTGAACTGCTCCATAATCACCTCAAGCAGCTGCTCCGCGCGGCTCAGCCAGACAGGCGCGGCGTGGACGGCCGCCAGCCGTACGGCCGCAAGGGCGAGTGCCGCATAGTCCTCCAGGATGCCCAATGCCTCCCCAGCTACGCCCTCGCGAGAGGTCCGGCGTAGCCGGCCGCCTCGCCAGTGTAACCGCCAGACGTGGTCGGCGGCCTCAGTCGCGATCTGTAGCCACTCTGGGCGAGCGAAGATCATCGCTGCCTGTACCAGCGAATCCGCAAGCAATCCGTTCCAGGCCGCCACGACCTTGTCGTCGCGGCCGGGGCGCGCGCGCTGATCACGCGCGACTCGGAGCCGCTCTCGAACGTCTGCCAGCCGGACTTGATCATGGTCGGACAGCAGCTGCAGCGTTGAGGCACTGTGCTCGAACGTGCCGGTCGGAGTCACCGAGAAGACCTCGGCCGCCCAACCTGCGTC
>JBKOZG010000148.1:0-8170 GCA_046725775.1 Actinomycetota bacterium
CTGCGGTTCCGACCTCAACATCGCCGCCGGCCTGTTCCCGCCGACCCCTTTCCCGATCATCCCTGGCCACGAGTTCGCCGGCCAAGTGGTCGCCGTAGCTCCCGGCATCGACTTCATAGACGAAGCAGACAGAGTCGCTATTGACCCGTCGTTGTTCTGCGGCCATTGCTCGTGGTGCCGTGTTGGGCGCGGGAACCTTTGCGACAACTGGGGCGCCATCGGTGACACCGTGAACGGCGCTGCTGCAGAGTACGTTGCGGTACCGGCGATGAACTGTCACCGCATTCCTGACTCCATGTCGTTCGCCGAGGCCGCGGTCGTCGAGCCGCTGTCGTGTGCAGTGCACGCGATCAAGATGGCCCCGCCCCGGGTCGGGGAGTCCGTTCTCGTCGTCGGCGGCGGCACCATGGGCCTGCTGACCGGGCAACTGCTGGCCCGCGGAGGCGCATCCGTGGCGTTGGTGGAACGCAAACCCGAACGCCTGCTCATCGGTACCCAGGTCGGCTTCGGAGCCACCTACGCCGACGTGCCCTCCGCGTTGGAGGACCGGCCGCAAGGCTACGACCTGGTGGTCGATGCCACCGGAGTCCCAGCCGCCATCGAGGCAGCGTTCGGCGCCGTCGCCAAGGGCGGCCGGTTCCTGCAGGTCGGCGTAGCACCACCCGACGCGGGCGTCCCCATCTCCCCCTACCGGATCTACTACGAGGAGATCACAGTCCTCGGCTCGATGGCCGTCCTCGACTCCTACGCACCCGCCCTGCAGCTGATCGCCGACGGCACCGTCACGGTAGAGCCGCTGCTCACCCACAACCTGCCGCTGCAGTCTTACCCCGACGCCTTCGAGGCGCTGCGCCGTGGCGACGGCCTGAAAATCCAGCTCACCCCGGGCGCTGCCGGATAGCGGGTTCCTCACCCTCGCGGCGACCCCGGCCTAAGCTTTCGGACCGACGGTGGCACGAATCAATGCGCAGATACCAGATACGGGTCGAGCTCGATGAGCGTTTCGAGCCAGACGATGTGAGGCTTGACCTGCGAACAACAAGCTCCATCCGCTCCACAGGCACGACCTGCACATCGCCGTGAGCCACTGCGGCGGCGCTATGCTCACACTCAGGCTCACCGCGGTCGACCTGTGGAGCGCGATCAATATCGAGATCGTTTTGGGTGATCGCGTCCGGTCGGCCGGGCGTACGCCTCAGAGCATCACCCCGCGGCCTGGGAACAGCTGCCGACCTTGCAGCCAGAGGTCAGGCCGATGCGTGGTCTCGCCATGAGTGCTGAGGCTTCCAGCCGAGAAGACGGCGAGCCTTCTCGGTGGAGCAGAAGGACTGTGGCCCCTCGACCAGAGCACGGAACTCGGTCCCGGGGAAAAACTCGGCCTGATGAACGACGGCGTCAACGCCACGGTGAACCTCGGCGATGCCGGAGAGGGCCTCGACGACCTGGCCGTAATCGGTGAGATCGGTGCGGATGAACCGGGCCCTGCTATCCGGTGAGGGGACGCGGTCGAAGTTCACCACGGTCCACCCCTCCTCGATGAGCGCTGCGACCACCGCACGGCCGAGCTTGCCGCTGCCGCCGGTCACTGCCACTGTTCGAGGCCATCTGTGCCTCCTCGGGTTTGCTGCTGTCGCTTCGGTGATCGGTCATGTAGCGGGGCCGGTCAGAAACCGGCCGGGTAATGCGGTTCGTACGCGGACTCCAGCTGCTGCAGCTCGGCGTCGGTCAACTTGAGGTCGAGAGCTGCGACGGCATCGTCGATATGGTGGGGTTTGGTGGCGCCTATGATCGGCGCGGTGATACCGGGCCGGCTGGCCACCCAGGCGAGAGCGACCTGTGCCCGGGGCACCTGCCGCTCGATGGCGACGCGAGCGACCTGCTCGACGATCGATCGATCGCCGGGTCGATAAAGTGTGCTGCCGAACTCGTCTGTCTTGCTCCGGGTGGTCTCCTTGTCCCAGTCACGAGTGAGCCTTCCTCGGGCGAGGGGACTCCACGGAATGACGCCGACCCCCAGATCAGCGCACAGCGGCAGCATCTCCCGCTCCTCCTCCCGGTTCAGCAAGTTGTAGTGGTTCTGCATGGACACAAACGACGTGAGGCCGGCGATCAGGGCGAGGTAATGGGCTTTTGAGAACTGCCAGGCGTTCATCGACGATGCGCCGATGTAACATGCCTTGCCGGCCTTCACGACGTCGTGCAGAGCCTCCAGCGTCTCCTCGATCGGGGTCAGTGGATCCCAGCGGTGGATCTGGTACAGGTCGATGTAGTCGATACCTAGTCGCGACAGGCTGGCGTCCACCTCGGCCATGATCGCCTTCCGCGACAGGCCGGCTCCGTTCGGGCCGTCGTGCATGCGGCCTTGGACTTTGGTCGCGATCACCAACTCGTCCCGGCGGCCGAAATCGCTAAGGGCCCGGCCGACGATCTCCTCGCTGCTACCAGCGGAGTAGACGTTTGCTGTGTCGAAGAAGTTGATCCCCGCCTCAACTGCCTGACGGATCAGCGGTCTGCTGCTCTCCTCGTCCAGCGTCCAAGGGTGGGTGCCTCGCTTCGGATCGCCGAAGCTCATGCAGCCGAGCACGAGCCGAGAGACCTCCAGCCCGGTGCTGCCTAAACGGACGTATTCCATCGCTTCTCATCTCCATTGGGCCGAGGCGCAGCTCGGCAGCCATCGCAGGCTCATGAATGATCGTTTCTCGCTTCAGATAGTCAAGCTGCTGCAGGGATGGACGACGGCAAGTGAGGGCGGTTTCATGCATCGGCGAACCGGCTGCTGAGGTCGAGGATGCTTGCGCAAACGAGGTCCCAATCGCCTTCCGCCGCCAGGTCCTTCGTCTGACCTGGGCCGAGCTCAGTCGGACGTGGGATGAATGCCGTGCCGAGTCCCGCCCGTTGGGCAAACATGAGATCGCGGTTGTGGGCCGACGCGAGCATGACCTCGCCTGGATCCAGCCGCAGGATCCAGGCCATGTTCCGATACGCCTCCGGGGTCGGCTTGTAGGCGCGGGTGGCGTCGGAACCGACCATCACGGTCCAAGGCAGTTTCGCCCGCAGCGCCATCCGCAGGAGCAGGGCGAGGTTGGCGTTCGACAGTGGTCCGACGATCACGTGTCGGCCGAGTTCGACCAGGCCAGCGACGCTGTCCTCCCACGGATCCAGCCGCTTCCCATGCCCCATTGAGATCGGCGATGTCACGATCGTCAAAGTCGGCCGCGTCCAGGCCGAATTCGGCAAGGGTCGCGTGGAGATTCTCCAGATGCAGCTGGTCCAGCGGCACGAACTCCCGGCTCCCGTTGCGGATCGGCTCCATTGACGGCTCATACTTTGCCCGCCACGCGTCGGCGAATCCTGCGGCGTCCAGGTCGACCCGGTGACGCTTTGCGAAGGCGGCGAGGTCGCGGGCGACACCTGAGCGCCAGTCCACGACGCTTCCGAACGTGTCGAACAGAAGAGCTTTGATCTCCCGCCCGGTGGATCGTGAGACGTACATCATCGTTGCGTTTTCTGCCGCATGCGTGCTCGGGGCGAAGCAGCGGACCGCTTACCGCGCTGAGGCTGATGCGGTCGACGCCGGTCGCCAGGAGTCAGATCAGCATCCCCCTCGGGTTGCCGCAGATCGACCATGCGACCCAATATTGGATGCAATTCATCAACCTGTCAACCGGTTGACCAATTCAGGTTGTCACTTTCATTTGGGGTCGCGTAAGTTTGAGGCGCTTACGCAGCCGAGGTGTCTAGGAACCCGAGCAGGCGGCGGCGGGCTGTGTCCATGTGGGTGCTCATCGCTGAGGCCGCGGCGTCGGCGTCGTGGCCGCGCAACGCCTCCAGGACAGCGCGGTGCTCAGCACACGCCAGGCGAGCTTGGTCAGAGTTGTTGAGCCCTCGTTCGATCCAGACGCGGATCAGCGAGCGGACACTCTGTAGGAGGTCCTCAAGCAGGGCGTTGTCGGCCGCGCCGGCGATCGTCTGGTGGAAGTACATGTCGGCGGCAACGAATGCACCGTGGTCGCCGTCAACATGTGACTCCATTGTGACCAGCTGGTCCTCCAGCTCAGCCATGTCATCAAGGCTCGAGGCTGCGGCCGCGAGCCGTGCCGCCTGAACCTCGAGTGCGTGGCGGACGTCAATGAGCTCGCGGGTCTTCGGCGCGCCAATCAACATTCCCCACGACAGCGTCTGCGGCAGCAGCTCCGATGCCCGGCCTCGCAGGTAGGTGCCGGATCCTGGGCGGACATCCACAACACCGAGTAGTTCAAGCGCGGCCAGCGCCTCTCGGATGGCCGAGCGGCCGACTCCCATCGAGGCGGCCAGCTGCCGCTCGGGAGGGAGTCGATCTCCGGGCTGGAGCGTCCCCATGGTGAAGAAGCCCAGTAGGCGTCGCGTCACCTCCGCAATGGCGGTAGTGCTGGTGATGTTCCCGCCGAGGGCAGCAGTTAGTTCGTCAGCAGACAGCTGCAGTTCCTCGGCGCCGCGCCGGGGCATGGGCACAGGCTAACAGGGCAGGCGGCTAACCGGTTGACCAAAATTGGTCAACCGGTTGACAGGTTGCCCTGAGTTGACAACAATGGGCGGCGAGCCGATCCACGGCTTCGCTTGGAGCAGATGGATACGGCCCTGCGCTCGATGTCCACCAGGAGGCCGCACACAATGACGCGGTTGTTCAACGATCCGAGGCACTTCGCCGACGAGGCGATCGACGGGTTTGTGGCTGCCCATCGGGGAGCGGGTTGGACGAGTCGCCGGAGGCGTCGTCCGAACCGTAGGTCCAAGGCCGGTCAGGTCGCGGTCGTGATCGGTGGCGGCTCGAGGCACTATCCCGCCTTCGCCGGTCTCGTTGGTCCAGGCATGGCCGCCGGCGCGGTGCTGGGCAACGTGTTCGCGTCGCCATCAACCAACCAGGTCGTGTCGGTCGCTAGGGCGGCCCAGCCTGGTGGGGGAGTTCTCCTTACGTCTCTCAGCCTGGTCGTCGCCGCCATTGGCATTCTCTGGCGCTCGCACATCGCAGCCAGTTGAGTCCGCTTGCCTTACCCACTAGCCAATGAGAAACGCGAGGAGAACGCCGACGTCGAAGTTACGGATCGTGGTCGGCGCCGACGATGCTGGCTTCGCCTACAAAGAAGCCTTGAAAGCTGACCTGCAAGCCGACAACCAGGTTGAATTCGTCGTCGATGTCGCCGAAACCCCTGACCACTCCTATCCCAACGTCGCCATCGCGGCCGCCGAGAAGATCGCCGCCGGCAAGGTAGAGCTGATCTGTGCCTACGAGCGCAGCCACCCGAGGAGCACGGTGTGACGATCATCCTCGGGGTGAGCCTGAAGGCGTACTTCGGTTACCACCAGACCCTTTCCTGGGCTGAACGGGTCGCTGAGGGGCGAGCGGGACGCCGGGCTGACCTGGAGCTGTTTGCTCTGCCGAGCTACCCGGCGCTCGCCGAGGTCAGCCGGATCCTCGCCGGAACCGGTGTCAGCGTCGGAGCCCAGAACTTGGCCGCCGACGACTCCGGAGCCCAAACCGGAGAGGTGACCGGCGCGATGTTGGTCGAGCTCGGTTGCCGCTACGTGGCCGTTGGGCATGCCGAGCGGCGCCGCCACTTCGGCGAGACTGACGAAGTCGTTGCCGCCAAGACCGCAACCGCCTTCCGCCACGGCCTCACCCCGGTCCTGTGTGTCGGTGAGACCGACCACGGCACGGCCACCCAGGCGATCTCGGAATGCATCCGGCAGCTCAACTCAGCGCTCGCCCCGGCCCGCGGCGCCGGCGCTGCCGGACGCGTCGTGGTGGCCTACGAGCCCATCTGGGCGATCGGCCAGGCCAAGCCAGCACCCGACGAGCACATCCTCGCGGTGATCGAGGCGATCCGCGGAGTGGCAGACGGTTCCTCTGTGATCTACGGCGGAAGTGCCCAACCAGGACTGCTGAACCGGCTCGCAGGTGGCGTGGACGGACTGTTCCTCGGCCGATTCGCGCACGACCCAACAGCACTGGCCGCGGTGATTGAGGAGGCCGAGGCCTTGACGGCGAGCGTGAAAAGAGCAGCGCCGTGACCATCGGCCTCGGTACCTACGCGTTCTTCTGGCAGTGGCACGCGACCGCCGAGGCACCCCTGACCCTGACCGACATGATCGATCGCACCGCCGGCCTCGGGGTCGGGCTCTTCCAGATCTGCGACTACCCGGCGATCGAGTCCTACGACACGAGTGACCTTGATCAGCTCCGAGTCCACGCCACAGACCGGAGGGTTCGACTGGAGCTTGGCACTCGTGGAGTGCAGCCTCAACACCTTCGGCGCTACCTCGAGATGGCCCGCCGCCTCGACGCCACGCTGGTACGAAGCATGATCAACACCGCGGACCATCGCCCGAGTGCCGATGAGGCGGTCGAGCTGTTGACGTCAGTCGCGCCAGCGTTCGATCAGGCCGGCGTCACGGTCGCGCTCGAAACGTACGAACAGGTGCCGGTCATAACCCTGGTCGACATCGTGACCCGTGTCGGCTCGCCAGCGATCGGCATCTGCGTCGACCCCGGCAATTGCATTGCCGCGCTCGAGTTACCCACCGCGACCGTGGAGGCCGTCGCGCCCTACGCGCGCAACATTCACGTCAAAGACTTCGCATTCAGCCGCCGCGACGGATGGGTGGGCTTCACCCTTGCGGGATGCCCGCTGGGAGAGGGCTTGCTCGACTATCAGCACCTGATCACGAGGGACCCATGCTCGCGAGTGGGGTCTAAGCCAGATCATCGAGCACTGGCTGCCGTGGCAGGGAGACAGCGCCAGCACAATCCGCACCGAAAACGACTGGAACCTTCACAACCTTCACTACCTAAGGAGCCAGGCAGCGTGACCGAACAGCAGCTGAAGATCGCCCTCGTGGGAGCCGGCGGCAAGATGGGCATGCGAGTGTCCGACAACTTGCAGCGCAGCTTCCACGACGTCCGCTACGTCGAGAACTCACCGGCCGGCCAGCAACGCATCCTCGATGCCGGTCGCCGCCTCACGGAATCCGACATTGCGGTCCGCGACGCCGACGTGGTGATCCTCGCCGTCCCCGACATGGCCCTCGGTTCGGTCTCGGCGCAACTCGTTCCCCACCTGCCGTCCGGAACGCTGGTGCTGACGCTCGACCCCGCCGCTGCGTATGCAAATCTGCTCTACCAGCGCGGCGATATCGAGTATGCCGTCGCGCACCCCTGCCACCCTTCAGTGTTTCTGCAACGCAAGACCGAGGCCGAGCTGAACGACACCTTCGGCGGCATCGCAGCACCCCAAGATGTCGTGGCTGCCCTGGAGTCAGGCAGCGTCGACAAACAGGCCGTCGCGGAGACGGTCATCCGGCTGATGTACGCCCCCGTACTGGACGTGCACTGGGTGACGGTCAAGCAGCTCGCCTACCTCGAGCCCACCCTGGTCGAGGTTGTCGCCTGCATGGTCGGCGACCTGCTCAACGACGCACTCCAAGAGACCATCCACACCGTCGGCGTGCCAGAACACGCCGCCCGGGCCATGTTGATGGGTCACGTCCAGGTCGCTCTCGCCAACGGACTCCGCAGCGACAACCCTTTCTCCGACGCATGTCTGATCGCCATGGACTACGGGCGAGAGAAGATCATCAAGGAGGACTGGAAGTCGATCTTCAACGATGAGGAGCTCGACCACGTCCTCAAGCAGATGCTCCACCTGGACCAGATCCGCCGCTAAGGCCGCATCGGGTATTGACTGAACCCAGCCCACGAGTCACCGCGCAAGCAGGCTCAGGCGCGAAGGACGGTGCAGTCCCGATCAAGAAATACTCGAGAGTGTCTCGAGCATGTCTGAGAAACCGTCAAAGCGAACGATCTTGCCGTCCACAATGCGAAGACTGACAAACCATGGAAGGTGATTCGCTTTCCGGTCGGAGGGAAATGCATCACTTCACCTTGGTCGTTGCTAGTGGCTATCCATCGGACAGCAATCTCGTCCCCCTCTGCGATCAGGCCATCGATGGTGAACTCAATCTCACCGAAGGCTGCCTGCGTGCCTACCCGATCACGCAGTAGTCGACGAGCAGATAGCCAGTCGGTGAGGTCGTGCTTCGGATCGACTCGAGCCGAATCGCCGGCAAGCCGTCGAGGAGCCTCCGCCCGCTGCCCGCGATCGTCGGTGCGATCACCAGCCTGAGCTCGTCGACG
>JBKOZG010000412.1:0-6159 GCA_046725775.1 Actinomycetota bacterium
GTCGAATTCCTACCTCGCGCTGATTTTCGTCGCCGCAGCTGTCGACACGCTGTTGCGCTAGGCCTCAGCAGTACCCCGGAGTTAGGTCGCGGCCTCAACGAAGGCCCCGAAGATGCTGTGCTGGATTGGGTCCTTGTCGGCAAAATCCTCCAGATGCCACTGCACACCCAGATACCAGGCGTCATGCCCGTCAAGGGTGACCGCCTCAATGGTGCCGTCGGCTGCGTGGGCGGCAGCCAGCAGCTTGTCGCCGAGAACGTCGATGCACTGATGGTGCGAGCACGAGATGGTGATCGAATGGTGGGCAACGACATCGCGCAGCGGGGAGTCGGCGTCGAGTTCGATGTCGTGTACGAATTCCCGGTGGTTGCGGCCGATCTCCTCGGTCATGTTCTGGATGAGCGTGCCGCCGAGAGCAACGTTGACCAGCTGGTTTCCCCGACAGATCGCGAGCATCGGAATCTTGTCCTGGATCGCCCAGCGCGCCAGTGCCAGGTCGAAAGCATCCTGAGTCTCATCCACGCCGTACAGCGTCGGGTGAGGTTTATGGCCATACCAGCGCGGGGAGACATCACCACCGCCGGGAAGCAGGATCGCGTCGGCCATCCAGAACCGCTGTGCAAGTGCGTCGATCGGAGATTCCCCTAGTGCAGTGGGGTGGACTACCAACGGTTCACCGCCCGCGTCCCAAACGGCCTCCAGCAACTTGGCAGCGGCAACTTCGGCCCGGTAACGCAGCGCGCTTGCGGCCTCAGAGAACCGCGCCGGGATGATGATTAGCGGGCGGGCGTGCTCGAGGGACGCCGCGCGGGCGTTCAGCATCGGTTACTTCCTTAGTGTTCATGCGGTTACCTGAGTCAGCGAAGCTAGCTCGTTCCAGGTGTCGACGACGGTGTCCGGGTTGAGGGACATGGACTCGATGCCTTGATCGAGGAGCCATTTGGCGAGGTCGGGGTGGTCGGATGGGCCTTGGCCGCAGATCCCGACGTACTTGCCCCTTTTCTTACAGGCGGTGATTGCGGCACTCAGCATGTATTTGACGGCGGGGTCGCGCTCGTCGAAGCCGCCGGCGACCAGGGCTGAGTCGCGGTCGATACCAAGGGTGAGCTGGGTCATGTCGTTTGACCCGATAGAGAAACCGTCGAAGTGGTCCAGAAACGCGTCGGCGATAACGGCGTTTGACGGCAGCTCGCACATCATGATCACCTGCAGGTCGTTGACGCCTCGTTGCAGACCGTGCCTGGCGAGCAGATCGATCACCCCTTCGGCCTCGGCAAGGGTGCGGACGAACGGGATCATGATCTTCACGTTGGTCAGCCCCATCTCGTCGCGCACATACTTAAGTGCCTGGCATTCCATCGCGAAGCAGTCGGCGAAGTCGGCCGACAAGTAGCGGGAGGCGCCCCGGTAGCCGATCATCGGGTTCTCCTCGTGTGGCTCGTACAACTCCCCGCCAACCAGGCTGGCGTACTCGTTGGACTTGAAGTCCGACGTCCGCACGATCACCGGATGCGGCGCGAACGCGGCCGCCAATGTGGCAACGCCCTCCGCCACCCGGGTGACGAAGAAGTCCCGAGGACTGGGATATGCGGCGACTGCCTCGGCCACCTGCCCCTTCAGCGGCTCCTCCAGCCGGTCGAGCTCGAGGAGGGCCTTGGGGTGGATGCCGATCTGCCGGTTGATGATGAACTCCAACCGGGCAAGACCTACCCCGGCATTCGGCAACCGAGAGAATGCAAACGCCTGGTCCGGCGTACCCACGTTCATCATGATTTTCACCGGAAGGTCGGGCATCTTCGCCAGTTCGGTCGACTCCACCGTGAAACCCAAGATTCCGTCGTAGACGAAACCGGTGTCACCCTCCGCGCACGAGACGGTGACCGGCCGCCCGTCGGCCAGTTCCTGGGTCGCACTGCCGGTGCCCACTACAGCGGGGATGCCGAGCTCGCGGGCGATGATCGCCGCGTGGCAGGTCCGGCCACCACGGTTCGTGACAATCGCAGCAGCCCGTTTCATGATCGGCTCCCAGTCCGGGTCGGTCATCTCCGCCACCAGCACCTCGCCGGGGACGAACTCATGCATGGCATCCACCGACTGAAGGACACGGACAGGTCCGGCGCCGATCCGCTGCCCGATCGCCCGGCCCTCCACCAATACCGGGCCTCTCTGGTCCATCCGGAAACGCTGCACGCTCCCAACAGCCTGCCGGGACTGCACCGTCTCCGGCCGAGCCTGCAGGATGTACAACCGGCCGTCGAGCCCATCCTTGCCCCACTCGATGTCCATCGGCCGCCCGTAATGCTCCTCGATCGCCACGGCCTGCCGGGCCAGCTCCTCCACCTCTGTGTCGGTCAGGCTGAGCACCCGCCGATCGGCCTCTGGGACATCCACGAACTCCGTTGTCTTTCCGAGCGTCCTGTCCGCGGTGTAGATCATCTTGGTCGCTTTACCACCGATTCCCCGCTTCAGGATCGCCGGCCGCCCCGCCTGCAACGCTGGCTTGTACACGTAGAACTCATCCGGGTTGACCGCTCCCTGCACCACCGCCTCGCCCAACCCGTACGACGAGGTGATGAACACCGCATCGCTGAACCCGGACTCGGTGTCCATCGTGAACATCACACCGGATGCCCCCACGTCTGAACGCACCATCTGCTGCACGCCTGCTGACAGCGCAACCTGATCATGAGCGAAGCCGTGATGCACGCGGTAGGCGATCGCTCGGTCGTTGTACAACGAAGCGAACACCTGCCTGACAGCGAGCAGGATGGCGTCGATGCCGCGAATGTTCAGAAACGTCTCTTGCTGACCAGCGAACGACGCGTCCGGAAGGTCCTCCGCCGTCGCAGAGGACCGCACCGCGAACGACTTCTCTCCATCGCCGCCCGCGAGCCGGTCGTACGCGGTGCGGATGTCGGTTTCCAGATCGGCCTGAAACGGCTGGCCAACGACCGCCGCCCTGATCTTCCTGCCGACCTCGGCCAGCCGCTGTACGTCGTCGGTATTCAACGCGGCCAGCTCCGCGCTGATCAGGCCCGCCAGCCCGGTATCACCGATGAAACGCCGGTACGCATCCGCCGTAGTTGCGAAGCCGTCCGGCACACGCACACCGGCCGCCGACAGATTGCCGACCATCTCCCCCAAACTTGAGTTCTTCCCACCCACCTGCTCCAGGTCGGCCAAACCGAGGTCGGCGAACCACATAATGTTGCTGCTCATCGCGAGTTACTCCTGTTCGGGGTTTGCATGATCATCGTCGATATCTCAGGTGTGCTTGTCTGATCGTGGGCGGACCGCTCTTGCCTCAGCGCCGCGATACCGAGAGCACCAAGTTGGTCGTCGCGGCAATGGCCAACGAGGCGCCGAGTAGGTGGAGCGCGACCAGCCAAATGGGCAGTCCCAGTTGATACTGGGCGATGCCGATTCCCGCCTGCATAATCTCGACCAGCAGTAGCAGCATCGCAGCCCTGCTGCGGAGCAGCCAAAAGCAGACCACACTCGCGGCAACAGTCGCGTAGACCACGCTGGTGTGCAAGCGGGTGAGCAGCATCGCGTCGAGGCCGTTCCGCGGGGCGTTCTCATCACCGGCATGGGGCCCACTACCGGTCACCAGGCTGCCGAGCCAGATCGCCAGCCACATCAGTACGAAGGTGACCCGGGTGATGGCTACGGACAGGCCCGATACCCGTGCCGGTGGGAGGTGCCATGTCCTCCGCACCAGCCAGACCGCGAGCGAGATCAGCACCATCGACAGCAGCAGGTGCAGGCCCACCACATACGGGTTGAGCTGGGTGAGCACGGTGATGCCGCCGATGACGCCCTGGAGCGGGATGCCCAACGCCAGGGCAGCCGCCAGCCAGCGCAGGTCGGTTCGTGGCCGCCCACTTTCCCGATAGAGCACGGCACTGATGAAGGTGAGCGCAGCCGCAATGATCAGTACGAGGGTGAACAGCCGGTTCCCGAACTCGATCGCTCCGTGGATGCCGAGCTCGGGATGGGGAACGTAGGAGTCTTCGGTGCACCTTGGCCAAGTCGGGCACCCCAGCCCGGAGCCCGTCAACCGGACCAGACCACCCGTCACGACAATCGCGATGTTCATGATCAGCGAGACGATTGCCCAAGATCGCAATGCGTGCGGGCCACCTACGATGCGTAGCACGGTGGGCAACGGCCCACCGCTCCGAGTTGCTTCGGCCTCGGGGGGCAGCTGCTTTACGACGTCCATCGAAAGCCCTTCCACGCGGCGAGGCCAGCGGCCACGAGCCAGGCTAACAAGACCACCAGCGGCCAGCCCAGAAGCTGCCCGTTCGCTGCGGCTCGCAGCCCCTCAGCTAATGCCGCAGTTGGCAGGATCTCGATCATTGGCTGCAGCGCCGTTGGATAGCGCACCAGAGGAATGATGAGCGCTCCGCCGATGAGCAAGATCACGTAGATCAGGTTGGCGAGACCGAGCGTGGACTCTGCGCGAAGCCGACCTGCGAGCAGCAGCGCAAGGCACACGAAGGTCGCCGTGGCCAAGATCACCAGGACCACTGCCAGCAGCGCTGATTGAGGTGTGAATTCTGGTCGCCAACCGAGTCCCAGCGCGGCACCAGCCAAGATCACCAGCTGGCCAGCCAGGATCAAGATCACGGCGAGAGCCTTGCCAGCAAGTAGGCCCGGCTTGCCCAGCGGTGTCGTCGCGAGCCGCTCCAGCACTCCGTAGCGCCGCTCGAAGGCGGTGCTGATCGCTACCGAAGTGAAGGCTGAGGACCACACGGCCAACGCGAGCACCGACGGCCCAAGCACATCGAGACTGCCGATCGAGGCGCTGGCGAACCGGCCGGCCACCAAGATCGCCAGCGGTATAACCAACGCCAGTAGCAGTTGCTCGCCGTTGCGGATGAGAAGTCGGGCCTCGATCACTCCGTGCCGGATGATCCGCTTGGCGGGCGGGGCGGGCGCTGGAGCGGGTGATAAGTCCAACGTTGTCACGAGACCGCCCGAGCATTGGTGTGGGTGAGGAACACGCTTTCCAAGCTTCCGCCAGACTTAGTCAGCTGCCGAACGGTGCCGGAGATCGCGACCCGGCCGCGATCCACGATGAACACCTGGTCCGCCAGGGCTTCGGCCTCGTCCATGGCATGTGTGGTCAGCAGGATGGTGACACCATTCGCGCGGAGCTCCCGCAGGAGCAGCCAGGTGGCGCGGCGGGCATGCGGATCCATACCAGCTGTTGGTTCGTCGAGGAAAACCAGCTCGGGCCGCCCAATAAGCGCGCCAGCGAGGTTGACGGCCTGCTGCTGGCCGCCGGAGAGCCGCCGGTACGGGGTTCTCGCGCAATCAGTGAGCCCCAGCCGCTCGACCAGCGCCGGCACTGGCAGCGGATTGGCGTAAAGGCCGGCAAGATAGTGCAGGAGCTCGATCGCCCTGATCCCTGACCAAGAACCGGCGCTCTGCGGCATCAGTCCGATCCGACCGGCCAGGATCCGCGAGCCGGCCGGCAGTCCCAGCACTCGCACTGTTCCCTGGGATGGCCGAATGAGATCCGTGCAGCAGCGGATGAGCGTGGTCTTGCCCGCGCCATTGGGCCCAAGAACGGCGGTCAGTGCCCCAACTTTGGCCTCCAAGACGAGCCCGTCGAGAACCGCGCGGCGACCGAATTTGACGACCAAGCCGGCCACCCGAACAGCGCTGTCGGGACTAGGCACTGATGAATTCTAAACCGGCGGAACGGCCGGGTTCAGGCAAGGATGGTGCCAAAGGAAGCTCACTTGCCAGCGGAGAGGATGTCGGCGAGGTCGTACTTCACCGGCTCCTCCAACTGCTCGTACGTGCAAGACTGCGGATCACGGTCGGGCCGCCAGCGGAGGAACTGGGCGGTGTGCCGGAAGCGATCGCCCTCCATGTGCTCATATCGGACTTCGACGACCAGTTCGGGTCGCAGCGGGATGAAGGAAAGATCCTTCTTGGCGTTCCAGCGGCTGAACTCTGAACTGCGCGGTGTGCGGGTACCTTCTTCCTGCTTGGCCCAAGCCCAGGGATGATCATCGAAGGTAGTGACCAGCGGTTGCAGTTCGGCGAACAGTTCCTTGCGGCGCGCGGCCGGGAAGGCGCCGATTACCCCGACACTTGCCAGTTCACCGGAGTCTTTGTAGAGACCGAGTAACAGTGATCCGA
>JBKOZG010000108.1:0-7508 GCA_046725775.1 Actinomycetota bacterium
CGGCATACGAGATCAAGTTCATAGTCTCGTGGGCTCGGAGATGTGTATAAGAGACAGCGGCAGGGCCTGCAGGTGCTGGAGCGGAATTGGCGCTGCCGGCTCGGAGAAATCGATATTGTTGCTGCGGAGGCTGGCCCGACCCGGCTGACGCTGGTCTTCTGTGAGGTGAAGCGTCGTAGCGGTTTGGGTTTCGGGCATCCTCTTGAGGCGATTACGTACACGAAGATGCGTACGCTGCGACAGCTGGCCGCGGTGTGGATGCGTCAGCATCGCATGCGGGCGTCCAGCATCCGACTGGACGCTATTGGCGTTGTGCTGCAGCCCGGACTCGAGCCGTCGCTGACATATGTGCGGGCGGTGGGGTAGTGGCCTCGGCGTGCGCCTTGTCGGTGGCGCTAGTCGGGCTGGAGGGTCGGATCGTTGAGGTGGAGGCCGACATTGGCGCGGGGCTGCCACGCACGGTACTGGTCGGGCTGCCGGACTCGGCTCTCTACCAGTCGCGTGATCGCTGCAAGGCGGCGGTCAGCAACTCCGGGCACGAGTGGCCGATTTCCTTGCTGACGATTAACCTCAGCCCGGCGACTCTGCCGAAGGCTGGCAGCCATTATGACTTGGCGATCGTTGCGGCGGTGCTCGGCGCGACGGGCGTCTTCGGCGCCGAGCAGCTACGCCGAACAATCCTGCTAGGTGAGCTCGGGTTGGATGGTCGTCTCCGGCCGGTGCGCGGCATCTTGCCAGCCACCTTGGCGGCTCAGCAGGCAGGCTTTGTGCGGGTGATCGTGCCGTTGCGGCAAGCCGGTGAGGCGATGTTGGTGGAAGGGATCGAGGTCTTCGGGATCGCCTCGATCAGCCAGTTGGTCGCCTTCCTGCGGGGAGTTCCGATGCCGCCGGTTGAGCCGGTCGAGGTGATGGGCGAGCGGGCCGGTAGGCACGCGAACCGTCGTTTGGACCTGGCAGATGTGGTCGGTCAGGCTGAGGCTAAGTGGGCTTGTGAAGTGGCCGCAGCCGGTCGGCATCACATGCTGTTCCATGGCCCACCTGGCGTCGGCAAAACCATGCTGGCCGAACGGGTTCCCGGTCTGCTTCCAGACCTCGATGTCCGCGACGCCCTCGAAGTGTCAGCAGTGCACTCCTTGGCCGGGTTCAACCTCGCCGACGAGCTAATCACCCGACCGCCCTACAGCGACCCGCATCACTCGGCATCGGTTGCCAGCATCGTCGGCGGCGGGCAACGAATGGCCAGGCCCGGCGCGATTTCATGTGCCCACAAAGGAGTCCTATTTCTGGACGACTCCGCGGAAGCCCAATCCATCCAATAGGAGCGAGTCCATACTCGCCATCATCGAGCAACCCGTGTCGACCTTAGGACTGCACCATCCGGAAGCCGGTCGGCACTGGTCGTCCATGACCCCGGATTGCAACATCGATGGAGTGTGTAATTTCAGCCCTACGAATGGCTATGGCGACGTCGGCGTCTTGGCGAGCCTGAGACTGCCGGTGACCGACTCCACGGGATCCGCGAGGTGCCGTACACCATTCTTGGCGTACTCCTGGCGCAGGCACCGCCAAAGGACGGATTGTCATCGTCGAGAGTTCGCGGGAGTCGGCGCCAGCCACCTCATGCCGTGCTGAACGAAGGTCAAAGCGCTAAAGCGAGCTTGGCGGGAGCGATTAGCCGGATCGACCTGGTCCGTCAGTCACTGCGTATGCGTCCAGACCGGCGCGTGGGATAGCGAGCAAATCCCACGGCTTGTTCGTCCGGTCCCCGATGCTTGTTGATGGGATCTTCATTCGGGCCGAATCGGTCCGAGTTGCGTATCCAATCGCTCCGATTGCAGGAGGCCGAGGTTGTTCATCGCGGTGGTGTGGCCGGCGTCGGCGGCTTTTTGATACCAGAGGCGGGCTCCGTCCAGGTCGGGCGGGTCCAGCCGGTTGGCCAGCAGATAGCCAAGGTTGTTCATCGCGGTGGTGTGGCCGGCGTCGGCGGCCTTTTGATACCAGCGGCGGGCTCCGTCCAGGTTGGGCGGGTCCAACCGTTTGGCCAGCAGGTAGCCGAGATTTAGCATCGCGGTGGTGTGGCCGGCGTCGGCGGCTTTTTGATACCAGCGGTGGGCTCCGTCTAGGTCGGGCGGGTCCAACCGTTTGGCGAGCAGGTTACCGAGGTTGTTCATCGCAAGGAGGTGGCCGGCGTCGGCGGCTTTTTGATACCAGCGGCGGGCTCGGTCCAGGTCGGGCGGGTCCAGCCAGTTGACCAGCAACACGCCGAGGTTGTTCATCGCGGTGGTGTGGCCGGCGTCGGCGGCCTTTTGATACCAACGCCGGGCTCCGTCTAGGTCGGGAGGGTCCAACCGGTCTTCGAGGAAGTGGCCCAGGTTAAACGCGGCCGTGGTGTCGCCGGCGTCGGCGGCTTTTTGATACCAGCGGCGGGCTCCGTCTAGGTCAGGCGGGTCCAACCGGTTGGCCAGCAACAGGCCGAGGTTGAACGCGGCGCCGGTGTGGCCGGCGTCGGCGGCTTTTTGATACCAACGCCGGGCTCCGGCTAGGTCTGGCGGGTCCAGCCGGACGGCGAATAGGTAGCCGAGGTTAAATGCGGCGGAAGATGCGCCTTCGAATTCGCGATCCGTGGCAGCCTGGATCCAAGCAGCGCGCGCAACATCAAGCCGATTGGCGAGGAATGCGTTGTAGCCGAGTGTGGCGAGAGTGGCGGTCGTCTCATTGCTGCGGACGCGTGTGAAGGCGGTTACCCACAAATTATCGGGGATCGTTGCGTCTGACGTGCCGGGGTGCGCGACAAGATAGTCGTCGGGCCTCAGGAGTCCTTGGTCACGCGTGACGAGCATGGTAGCGGTGTGGGGGATTGGCTCGCATACCCATTGCAATGCTTCTCGGTAGTCCGCCTCCCTCTGGTCAGCGGTCTTGTTCGTTGCAACCAGCATTTCTTTCATGCTGAGGTAATGGAGCCAGAGCTCTTGCACTTGGTCCTCAGGAATCCCGCCAGTGAGACCCATGCGGGCCCAATCGATGACCGTGTAGGCGACGGCTCGGCGAATGAACTGTTCCGCTGTTGCGAGACGATGACGAAGCTCGTCGGCGGCGCCGAGCACCTCCCCGAGGGAATAGCCTTCGGCTACCTTTCGGCGGATGACCGGCTCAACGTTTGCTAACAGTTCCTGATCCTGCTGACTCCACACGGCGGGGACGCTGAACTGTTCAACGAGGGCTGCGTCGTCGAGGACGGCCCAGACGGGTCGCAGTTCGGGACTGAGGAAGGTGCTCAGCAGTTCCGAGCGGAGGGTGGCGACCACGACAAGGCCGGGATGGGTCAGCAAGACCCGAACCACCCCCGGGTTGAGCCCGGCCTGGAACGTGTTGACGTCATCAAGCCACAGCACCGCACCCTGGGGCGGGGTCAGCTCGGCGACGTCGACGAGGTCGGCCATGGCCTGCGGTACCAGCAGGGCGCGCCGCGACAAGATCGGATGCGTGATGACGGCGTTCGCGCCCGTGCGGGATTTCCCGCTCATCGCATCACCCATCAGCAAAAGCACCCGGTTGTCACTCCCGGCGGCGCGGGCATCCAGACCGGCCCTGAGCTCGGCGTCGAGGGTCCGGGTGATGTAGGGGTAGTAGGGGTCGCCCTGGGTGTCTATATCCCTGCGGGCTTTGCGGACCCCCAACAGCTCCAAGTTCGAGATTTCGCCTGCGGTGGATGGCCGGCCGGTATCGTCCCACACCGCGAGCAGCCGCCGCATCCGCGGAGCATCCATAGCTTCCAGAGTCGGCGGTGCCCCGGCGGCGGTGAGGGCGTCGGCAAACCGCGGGTTGAGTTTCGGATCGGGCAGCGGACTCACATACAGGCGACGCAGCTGCCGATCCTTCGCGGTATCAGTGATAACACCGAGGACACGACCGCTGCTGAGTTCCCGCACCGCAGCACCCGACATGCCCTGCCATGCCAGCGAGTCCCCCGGAACACTGCCATCCAGGTCATAAGGGATGCTTCCGGTCACCGCGGCAGCGGCCGGCCGCAGGACCCCACTGGTCTGCTCCGGAACAGGGAAACCATCATTGAGGGTCGCATCCGGATAACCAATAGCCTGCACCGCAACGATCGATGTTCCCGGCTCAGCCAGCACCGGGCCTGGATCGGCACCCACCATTGAGGCCCACCGCTTGTGCTGCTGCTCCCCTATGATCAGCAGCGCCAAATCTCGCACCGGGTCATCCCACTCCAACGAGCAGTCGAATGTGTCCGACCCGAGCTTTGGGTCCGGCACCGCCACACACGATGCCTCGCCATCTATAATTCCCGCGACCACATGCCGTGCCGTGAGCACCCCGCGGGTCCCGACAGCCCACCCCGCCGCTCGGGCTCCCCCGTGGCCTGCCGTGGCGACAACACGGACCTTGATCAGTCGAGGATCCGTCAGCTCTGCCACATCACCGCGTCCCCCTGCACCGGCATCCTCAGCGCTCCAG
This sequence comes from Actinomycetota bacterium, assembly GCA_046725775.1. GTDB lineage: Bacteria > Actinomycetota > Actinomycetes > Propionibacteriales > Propionibacteriaceae > Microlunatus. Next base: position 4,480 of record JBKOZG010000108.1, read on the forward strand.
CCACGGGGGCTGTCAGCTAGCCTTCGCTGTCGGTCGCGGGCTGCGGCCAGCGCGACGGCTCATCTCGATCTGCATCTGCCGTGGCGGACGCCCTTCGCGGCGGCGGCTCGGTGTCGAGCGCAGACACTTGGTATTTGCCGCTCGGAGTCCGGCTGTCCGACGGCGTCAACACCACATGCACTGTCGTACCGGAAGCGCGGCCTGACTCCCGCGACAAATCCGCCTTGCCGCCCACCCGCATGATCGTTAGGTCCAACCCGCCGCCGCCGCTGATGGTTTTAGTCACTTCCACATTGACATCAAGCTCCACAGAACACCCACGTCGAAGCGCAGCGGCTGATCCTCATCGACCTGCCGCGCCCACTCCAGCTCGCGGCGCACCAACCAAATCAACTGGCCCAAACTGGGCTGCTCATCCGCCATCGCCAGCCTCCTCAAGCCCTCAATCAGACACACTACGCAAGACCAGCCATGATCCCGCAGCTTAAGCCATGTTGCCTAGAGCCTTGGCCGCCTTGGGAAGCCCAACGAGTCCCTAATCTCGAAGGCATATCCCTGGATCTCGGCGTGGGTTAGTTGCAATCACTCGTTTCAAGGTGTCCAGCTGCCTTTTTGCGATATGCATTCCACGGCAGGTAATGCGCCCAACCGCCGCAGAATTGGCCGCGGGCCATTGAAAACGCTCCCGGTATCGAAAGTGTCGATAAATACTCTTTGCAGAAGCAGAATGAATGTCGTGGCTGATTCACAGCCGTCGGTTCGCCTTGCCATCGATAAGATGGGGTGAATATTCCTTTCAGTCGGTGACTCCACGGAAGCCCAATCCATCCGATTGAGACGCGAGTTCATACCGGCTTGATGCGATCGGGGTACCGGTGTCCAACTTCTACGACCTCACCAGCCGGAAGCCGGCTGCCTCGCTGACGACGGAGTGGAACGGTGACAGAGTGGTCGCGGTCCGGTCCGACCCGGCGCAATGAGCCCATCACCGCCGGAGACACGCTGAGCTGGATGTCGAGGTGATCAAAACGGTTGTTGACGACGCGGGCGCCCTGGGCTGTCGTCGGCTTGTCCGCCAACACCAAGCACACCGCGTACGGCATTGGCCAGTACCTGCGCGATGGGCTCGGCAGGAGCCTCGTCCCCGTCAACCGTCGCGGTGAGGGCGCCCTGGGCGAGTGGGGATATCGCCGGCGAGGTGAGTTCCCCGGCTCGGTTCAGGTCGTGGACTGCTTTGTGAACAGTCAGCGGGTCGGCGCGGTCGTCGACCAGGCCATCGCCGAGAAGGATCGGCTTGGCATCGAGGCCGTGTGGCTTCAGCTCGGCGTGCGCTGCGCTCAAGCTATTGTTCGGCGGGGCGAAGACTGCAGGAGGTTGAAACAGTGCTTAATGACACCTGGTACTCACGTGATCTTCCAGTGTTGACTGCGATAGCAGAGAAGCTTGAGCGGGGCAGCGCTCCAGTGGACACCGAGCGGTTGATCGACGAGCTCGGCCTGACCCGGCAGGATCTGACGGCGGCCCTGCGCGCTTTGGATGTGGAATATCTGATCGTGAGGTGGCCCGAGCGGATCACGTTCCGCCGCAGCGATCCTTCGACTTTCGTGGAGCGGATCACCTCGCGAGCTCGTGAGGCGGTTGGTTTGTGGCCGTCAACTGAGGCCCGTCAGACTGGGCGGCGGCGGCCGGGTCATGATCAAGAATGAAGCGCCCGCGCCGCTATGCCCAGCGTGCGGGAGTCGGTCCCTCGTATAACCGACGATCACTGCTACCGACGGGGACATCTGGATGATCAGCCCCTGGGCCCGAGCAACCTGGCCCTCAGAGCCGCGACCTAACGCGCAGGCACGGGGGTTGCCTTCTAGCGCAAACGAACGGGCGCTAGCCCGTGGCATGGCGTTGCGTGGCATGGCGGGGCGACCAACTCCCGAGCAGTTTGCTACGCCGTACGGCGGTCTGTGCAAACAGCGCGAGGACGCCCATGAGGCCCAGGATGACGACGACCCCAACGATGGCCGGCGGCCGCGACAATTAGCCCGACCTCGGGTCCAGGATCGGTTGGCGCCTTGCCTAGCCACGGGCACGAGCAGGCGCGACCACGAGCGGATAGGCACCGCTGCGGCCCGAGCCGATTGATTGCTCGCCCCCACGTCCCCCAGGAGGGGGTCACCGCTGTCAGTTGTGTTGTTCTACCGCCTCGACGAGGCGTACTCCGAGGTCGGCGAGGACGACACCGCGTTCGGCGGCGGGACGGAGCCCGTACAAGGGCCTTTTCGTCGGCATTGCCCCGCTCCGGAGATGCTCGTCCCGGAGCGGGAGTGGGTGGGGTCACTATGGGACGCATTGCGACCCCACATGATGGGCCAAGGCGCCTAGGTCAACGCCCTTGATGACCAAGACGACCGACGGATACAGAAGACCCACGGTTTCAATACGCCCGCCTCGAGCGGATCAAAGCCGAATATGACCTGGGCCAACGTCTTCAACCGCAATGCCAACAAGCCCGCCTGACCCAATCAGGCCTGAGAGCGCGGAGCCTCCAGCGAGGCCGCGTCGGCTATCGCGATGATCGGCTCTCAAGGCCGACCAGGGCCACCGACCCAGACGCAGGCCGAGGCCACGCAACCCACCGCCCGCAGATGGTTGAGTATGCGTAAAGGGCAGGTACTGACACGACCTAAAGAGGGCCCTGATCGTGCGCATCGCCGCCCCGCTTGTCGTCGGGGTCGTCGTGCTCGGCGCGTTCGTTCTGGGCGAACGGCGAGCCAGTGCCCACTGATTCCCCTCGAGCAGTTCAAGCGCCCGGGACAGCTGCCCGGGTTGGACTGGTCCTCCCCGTCGGGCTCGGCGCTGCCTTGTTCCTCGCCACCCTCTACCTACAGCGAATGCAAGGGCTCGGGCCCATGATCACCGGAACGGCCTTCCTGGCCCTCGCCGTTCCGTGCATTGCTGCCAGCCCACTCGCGTCCCGGCTCACCACCCACGTCGGTCGCCGGAACACGGCGGTGGCGGGCCTGCTCCTGCAGGCC
>JBKOZG010000032.1:0-13994 GCA_046725775.1 Actinomycetota bacterium
CCATCGGCGATAAGGTCCTGGGTAGTGGCTTTCTATGTTTTCGACGCCTGCCCGATGTTCGATGTTCCGATCACCGGGCTGGTCCATGTCGGCGCCAATCGTGGCAGCGAGTACGCGACCTACTGTGTGAGAACGCATGGCCCGCTTCTGTATGTCGAGGCGATTCCGGAGTTGGCGGAGTTGGTCCGTCGGCGGCTCGACCCCCGGCGACCGCACTTCATGCGGCAGGCGGTCGTGTCGGATGTTGCCGGTGAGACTGTGTTGTTCCATGTCGCGTCGAACAACGGCGGGTCGTCGAGCCTGCTGGCGCCCGGTCGCCATGCCGAGCTCTACCCGTCGATCACGTTCGAGAAGACGCTGGAGCTGGTCACCGAGCGCCTCGACGACATCGTGGCGGAGCGTGGTGAGGAAGCCAGCTACAACGTGGTCGTGCTCGACGTTCAGGGTGCGGAGCTCAAGGTGCTCAAGGGGGCTCCGGAGTTGCTTGCCAGGGTGGACGCCGTCTTCGCCGAGGTCTCCTCGGAGCCCCTGTACGAAGGGGGCTGTACTTTCCTTGAGGTCACGAACTGGCTCGCCGCGGCGGGACTTGTGTTCCGGGCGGCGGAGATGAACGCCGACGGCTGGGGTGATGCCTTCTACTCCCGCAGCCGCGGGACGCTGCATGAGATGCTGCGGACGAACCTGGCACTGGGCAGAGCGACCCGGCAGAGCAGCTACTACGGCCGAACCGGCCAGGCCGAGCGCGTGGTCAGCGACGTGTTGCCGCTTGATTACGGCGTGCACACCGCGGTGGGTGACGACCGGCCCTGGTGGGAGGTCGACCTCGGGGCCGTCACCGAGATCTCGCGCATCATCTACCTCGACCGACCCAGGTACGTCGAGCGGGGTGCATCCCTGAGGATTTCGACCTCGGCAGACGGCGAGCACTACGACGTGGTGTACAGCCGCGCTGGCAAGCCGATCGAGCGGATCATCGACGTTGCCGCGCCCACGAGCGCCAGATTCGTGCGCGCGAGCCTCCAGGACGGCGGCCCCCTCCACTTCCGCCAGGTCATCGTCCTCTGAAGCCAAGCCGCCGATCTGCGAGGCAGGTCAGGCCTCACGCCGCCAGGCCAGACGCAAACCCTTCGGGCCGGGCAGAGCTTCTGCTTGAGAACGCGGGCGAGTGTGGCGCCTGGAGCATGTGCACTGTCGGCTATGTCTGCGAACGTGCGGGTTGGTTGGCCGACACGAACAGGTTGCCGGTTTGAGTCGTTGCACCGTACCTAGGAGAGGGCGTACGCCGCACCACAGGGGTGGCTTAGGCCCATGTATCTTTCGACGGTTGAGGGATACTGCGCCTCCCGATACTTCGTCACCCATGTCGCCGTGGTCTTTCCGATGGCACGACGAAAAGGGCGTTTCAGCCAGATCCTGCTCTGGCAGATGCCTGCGTCATGTTCGTCATCGATCTCGAGTTCGTCATTCGCGATGACAGCGATTCGCTCCGGACGGTGAGCCCAGTTCGCTTGGCTTGGCGCAGCTGTTGAGCCAGTTCGACGGGGCCGACTCGGCCTGCAGGATCGCGATGATCTAGAACTGGTTGGCGCAGCTCCCCGGCGGCGGCGAGTTGACGGTTCTCTCTACGAGACCGCGCGCTGATCCCAGCCATCAGTGCCTGCCTCTTTCGCCACGTAAGCGCTCCCTGCTAGCTTTTTGGACAGCGGTGTTTCGTCCACGGTGTCCTCATTGGCCTACGGCAGCGGGTGGGACGGTCAAATGGAGAGCGAAGAACCGGTCCGCGCGGTGAAAGAACCGACGCTTCTCACCGCGCTCGTTCCATTGGTCATCTTGATCCTGTTGATCTTTGGTTCATTACTGATCTTCGGACTCGACGCCTTGGATGGCCCGATCCAGGTTGCCCTGGTGCTGGCATGCATGTGCGCCGCGCTCGTGGCGCTGCAACTGGGTTATCGCTGGTCCGACGTCCAAGAGGTCGGTCGACTCGCGATGGGTACCATCACCAGCGCGATCTTCATCCTCCTCGCGGTTGGCGCCCTGATTGGGACCTGGAACCTGTCCGGGACCATCCCGACCTTGGTCTTCTACGGGATCCAGGTTCTGTCGCCGAGCTGGTATTACCTGGCTTCTGCACTGATCTGTGGTGTGATCGCTCTGTCGATCGGCAGTTCGTGGACGACGGCTGGGACCATTGGCGTCGGCTTGGTCGGTATCGCCCTGATGTTGGGTGTCTCGCCGGCTATTACCGCCGGTGCGGTGATCTCGGGCGCGTACCTCGGCGACAAGCTCTCTCCGCTGTCGGAGACTACGATCCTCACTGCGCAGATGGTCAAGGTCGATGTGATGACCGCGCGAAGATGTCGGTCGCGCCACCGTGCTTGGCTTCCTTAGTGTGCTGGCGATTTTCGCGATGGTCAGCCTGTTGCCCTACGCAGTCCTGCCGCAGGAAGAGATCGCCGGGTTGCGGCAGCCATCAATGGCCCCAGTGCTGGCAAGCGTGGTCGGTGACTCGGGTGCTGTCTTTATCAGCGTCGGCGTGGTGGTTTCAGTGCTCGGCGCCTACCTCGCTTGGACGCTGATGACAGCCGAGGTGTTCTACATCCCTGCTACGCAGAGCGACATGCCGCGGTTCCTCAAGCGGGAGAACAAGGCCAAGGCGCCGATCTGGGCGTTGATCCTGTCCAGCTCGTTCGTGCAGGTCATGCTTGTGGTGATTCTGTTGGCCGACGATGCGCTGAACTTCATGCTCGAGCTATGCACCAGCCTGGCCCTCATCCCGTACTTCCTCTCCGCGGCATATCTCCTGAAGGTCGCAATCACCCGGGAGACGTACGAGGCCGGTGACCGGGCCCGCACGAAGGAGCTCGTCATTGGCATCGTGGCAGTGATCTATACGCTTTTCCTGCTCTTCGTCGCAGGGCCCGAGTTCTTGCTGTTCTCTTGCATCATCCTCGCCCCCGGCACCGTGTTGTACCTGATAGCTCGACGGGAGAACTCGCTGCGCGCCTTCCGGCCCTGGGAGCTGGCGCTGTGCGGCGTAATCGTGGTGGGAGCAACCATCGGCGTCATTGGGCTCGCCACTGGCAACATCAGCATCTGACTCAACTCACGAAGGAGAAATCCCTGATGCCCGAGAGCAACACGGCCGCCGCGTACTCGGTCGACTCCGAGGTCGGCACCCTCCGGAAGGTACTGGTCTGCGCGCCCGGTCTAGCGCACGACCGACTCACCCCGAGCAATTGCGACTCCTTGCTCTTCGACGATGTGCTGTGGGTGCAGAACGCCAAGCGGGACCACTTCGACTTCATGACAAAGATGCGTGATCGTGGGGTAGAGGTCGTCGAGCTGCACAATGTGCTAACCGAGACGATGGCGAAGGACGAGGCCAAGGCGTGGCTGCTGGACCGCAAGATCGTGCCCAACGAGGTCGGCGTCGGCCTAGTGGCCGAAACCCGCGCGTACCTCGACTCGCTCGACCCGCGTACCCTCGCCAATTATCTGATTGGCGGCCTATCGACCCAGGAGCTCCCCGTCGATCTCCGGCCGGGATACCTCGCTTTGGCTCGAGAAGCCACCGGCGTCACCGAGTACCTGATGCCGCCGCTGCCGAACACGCTCTACACCCGTGACACCACCTGCTGGATCTACGGCGGCGTCACCCTCAACCCGCTGTTCTGGCCGGCACGCCACGACGAGACCCTGCTGATGAAAGCGATTTATGAGTTCCATCCGGACTTCGTCGGATCCGAGGTGTGGTGGGGTGATCCGGAGCAGGAGTGGGGATTGGCCACGCTGGAGGGCGGTGACGTGGAGGTGCCCGGCAACGGGGTGGTGCTGATCGGGATGAGCGAGCGCAGCTCGCGGCAGGCGATCACGCAGGTGGCGGCTGCCCTGTTCGAGCAGGGCGCGGCGGAGCAGGTGATCCTGGCCGGGATGCCAAAGCTGCGGGCAGCGATGCACCTGGACACCGTGTTCACTTTCGCCGACCGCGACTGCGTCACCACCTTTCCCGACATTGTGGACGGTATCCACACCTTTACGCTGCGTCCGTCGGACCAGCCGCCTGGCGTTGAGGTGGTGGAGGAGACTACGCCGTTCGTCGACGTCGTCGCCGCCGCACTGGGGCTTAAGGAGCTACGGGTGGTGGAGACCGGCGGCAGCCGCTACGACACCGAGCGGCAGCAGTGGGACAGCGGCAACAACCTGGTGGCCGTCGAGCCGGGCGTCGTGTTCGCTTACGACCGGAACACCTACACCAACTCGTTGCTGCGCAAGGCGGGCATCGAGGTGATCACTATTGTCGGTGCCGAGCTCGGCCGAGGTCGGGGTGGCGGCCACTGCATGACCTGCCCGCTGATTCGCGACGGGGTCGAGTATTAGCTGCACTCACGAGCTCGGGCTCGGGATGTTACTCCTCTTGGGCGGATATGAGATCGAGGTCAAGGAACTCACTTGCCGAGGCGGACGCTCCGGTACCACGGTGACGTCCGACCACCGAGCGCGCGACAGCCGGTTAACCGGCAAGATCAACTGGGTGCAGCTCGATCTGGGCAAAGATGATCACGACCACTTTATTGACACCCCGAGGAGCGGCTCCGGATCGCCATGTCGCGGCAATAGCGAAATCGGATTGCGTCAAAGACATCAGCGTGTCAAATCACAGCAGCGAGCGGCCCCGACTCTCCGACATCCAGCCAACGTGGCTGTGGGCTGCAGATGACGCTGATTACCCGCCTATCACCCCAATGCTCACGGTAGAGATTGAAGGCTGCAGTGGCCGTCTCGGAGGAGATCAGCAGATCGATCACGATCGGACCGGAGTCGCCTTCGACGAAGCGCATGCTCGAGACGTCGCAGCCCCCAGATAGTCCCTTCTGTGACCGCGAACAGCCCCTGCAGAGCGGTAACGAGGATGGGCACGACCGACTCGGATGCACCATGTCAGGGCCGCTAGGCGCATCAGCCAGGTCGTGCTATTCCAAGACATTTAGCTCGCTAACGTCTTGCGACATGGGAGCAAGTGAGGTAGGCGGTTCAGCGGATGATCGCGACGGGGTCACAGCCATGACGGATCGGATAACGCAGGCAACATCGGTCGCTGTGGTGGCGGCAGCCCTGGTTGTGTGGTGGCCAGCATTCGTCTTGGGCGCGTAGGTGTGGTCTTCTTCCAGCAGCTCCTGTCGCTGTGGGCTGCGTCAACAGCCATTTTCCTGGCAAGTCTCACGGCTGGGCGACGCGCTCGGGTGTCGTGGCCTCGGAGGCTGGCGCTTCTCATTCCTTCTCTCTAGCTGCTGCTTGCCATTGCGGTGCCGCCAGGTGAGTCCGAGCCATGGTCGCGGGCTCTGTTCTACCTGGCTACTGTGCTGACGCTCGCCGGAATCCCTTTCCTGACCGCACTGCTACTGCGAGTGACCATTGCCGGATACGAGCAGATACCATCCAGGCGCCGGCTCGTCGCAGCGGCGGTCGTTGCGCTAGTGGCCATCGCGTCGTTTGGTTTGGGCCAGTTCAACAATCGATTTCTCACGTGCAGCGACTTCATTGTTAGCGGCAACGACACCCCGCCTGGATGTGCTCAGGGTCAGGGCCACCTAGGCAAGCGGTAGCGGGGGCTTGGAGACGATGATCATGGGGGAAATGCCCGCTTCTTTACATCTCCACAGATGGCTGAGTTCTGGTGAGCAGTCGTTGGTGCGTGATCTTCCCGACCTCGTACTGTTCCTCACCTCCACCGGACTGCGGATCGGTGCGCACTCGGTGTCCAGTGGGCCGACGTGGACTTTGGCTTGTCGTGCCGGATCCGGTGCACGCGGACGATCTGGCCCTCGCAGGAAAGCTGGATTGAATCGGCGACGATGCACACCTGGGCGCTGCGGCTGCGCCAGCTGTTCCCGACCCGATAGTTGGTTCCGGCGCCCGCCCGACGGCCCGAACCACGATCGAGGCGGGATCCGGGCCATTCGCCCCACCCTAGGGCCGGCCGTCGGCCGGCTCACCGACCACCCGGTCACCCGGGCCAGCACCTCGTCGGCGACCTCCGCACGGTCCGGCCCTCGGTGTCCACCACCAGGTCGGACACGTCGTCGACGGCCAGCCGCTCGGCGAACCGGGCCGCCCGCTCGCCGTACGCCCGCAGGCCGTCCATGGTGAGCTAGGAGACCGCCCCGTCGCCACCCGTGCCCTGGCTCAGCCCGCGGCGCCTGATCCGAGCCGCCAGCTCCGCCGGTCCCGCGGTCAGCCGGCACAGCAGCGGGTCGGCACCCGGGACCGCCCGGCGGAAGAGTCCGGCCGCGGCCCGGGTCGGGATCACTCCGGCCACGATCAGGCAGCGTGCGCCCGCGCGGTGGAAGTTCGGCCAGACGGCCGCCAGGTTCAGGGCGGCCAGCCGCTCCGGCCCGTTCCCGATCGTCGGGGTGCAGAAGCCGAGGAATCCAGATCGACATATCCGGCCCTGACGCCGCGGACCGCCAGGCGCTCGTAGACCTCCCAGGCCACGCTGGACTTGCCCACGGCGTCCGGGCCGTAGAGGAACAGGAACGGCTCGGGCGGCGCCGCCTTCACGTGAGCAGGAACTCCGGCGGGAAGCGGTGCGCCGTCAGCCGGTCCACCACCGCGCCGGTGAGTGGGCCGATCCCCTCCGCGATCGCCTCGGCCACCGCCCCGAGCACCGGGGACCGCGGCGTCAGCACCACACGGACGCCCGGGAGCAGCACCCCGAGCGCATCGGTGGTCGCCTCCCGCAACGCAGGGTTCGCGCTGGACAGCACCGAGCCGCCGAGCACCACCGAGTAGTCGTCCCCGGTGAGCCTGACCTTGTCGGCCGCCGCCTTGGCATACCGGGCGAGAGCCCGGCCCTGCTCGGCCACGATCCTGGCCGCCACCTCGTCGCCGCCCAGCGCGGCGTCCAGTACGTCCCGGGCCATTGCCGCGTGGACCAACCGGCGACCGCCCCGGCTGGTGGTTCCCTCCAGCATCGCGTTCACGTCGGCGTAGCGGTGGCGGGCCAGCAGGATCTCCCGCAGCGCGGTCGGCGGCGCGATGCCCAGCTCGGCCCGGACAACGGCCGCGAAGGCTTCCTGGCCCAGGGAAGAGCCGCCCATCGGGTCGACGATCCAGAACGATGCGCTCCACTCGCCGAGCGGCCCGCGCGCGACCACCGCACCACCGGTGCCAGCCGACACTGCCACCCCCACCCCGGTCGGCTCGCCCGCACGGAGCAGGGCAAACCCGTCGTTGTGCAACGAGTAGCTCAGCCCCGGGAACCGCTGGCCGAGCTGATCGCACCAGTAGCGGTCGTCGGACTCCCAGTCCATCCCGGCCAGGCAGAACGCTGCGTGGGCCACCCGAACGTGGTCGGTGTCCCCGGCCACCATCCGCAGTGCCGCGTCGATTGCGACGACCACCTCGGCCACCGCGTGCGCCTCGCTCTCGGCGCCGTAGATGTCGCCGTTGCCGGCCCGGCCGTAGCCCCGTACCGCGCCGGAGGAGTCCGCCACCACGGCGACGGTCTTGGAGTTGCCGGCGTCAACCCCCAGCAGCAGCGGCCCGGCCGGTCCGGTCATCACCACAAGCGCTCAGGCAGGAAGTCGCGGTTGGCCCAGGCCAGCTCGTCGTAGAGCTCCTCGGCCACGTCGAGGCTCCGGACGAACGGGTGAGCGGTCAGCGCCCGGACCGCGTCGGCCCGGGTGCCCTGCCAGGCGGCCTCGGCGGCCAGCCGCTGGAACTCCGCCAGGGTCTGGGTGATTCCGCGGACTGCGTGCGGCAGCGGCTGCTGGGGCACCGCGTGGGCACCGGTGCCGTCGACGTCGCACCAGACCTCGACCACCGTGTCGTCGTCGAAGCCGGGCAGCACCCCGCTGCGGTTCGGCAGGTTCACCGGCAGCCGGTCGGGCTCGTCGTTGTAGTACGCGGCCATCACGTCGATCGCCAGCTCCAGCTCGTGGATGCCGCCGCGCGAGCGGTCCGGGTCGAGCTCGGGCACCTCGGCCTCGGCCTGCTCAGCGTAGTGGGCCCAGTAGCCCGGCAGGGCGTCGAGCAGGACGCCCGCCCGGGTGAGCCGGTGGGCCTGCGCCTCGCGGAAGTACTCCGCACCGAAGTAGTAGTAGCGGAAGTAGTCCGACGGGATCGAGCCCATGGCCACCGCCAGCCGCAGCATCCGCTTGTCCCAGACCGGAACTGCCGGATCGGCGGCGATCCGGGCGTACCCCTCGGCCAGGAACGGGATCAGGTCCTCGCCGTCGTAGCGGTGCACCGTCGACCAGCAGTTGTGGTTGACCCCGGCCATCAGCACGTCGGCCTTGTCCGGCTCCAGGCCGGCCGTCCGCAAAACTGGCTGCCAGAAGGTCATCGGGCCCTCGCACATCGAGTAGATCAGCCGGTCGCTGTGCGCGGTCACCGCCTGGGAGACGATGTTGACCGGGTTGGTGTAGTTGAAGATCACCGCGTCCGGCGCGACCTGCTCGATGTCGTCGAGGATGGTCTTGATCACCTGGATCGAGCGGAACGACATCATCATCCCACCTGGCCCCTGGGTCTCTTGGCCGATCACGCCGTGGCGCATGGGGATGAGCTCGTCCTGCAGCCGCATCTCGAACCCGCCGGGCCGGTAGCTGGACAGCACCGCGTCGACGTCGGTCAGCCCGGCGCGCTGGTCGGTGGTGGTCTCCACGGTGATGTCCAGGCCCTGGGCTCTGGCGAGCTTCCTGGTGATCGTCTCGACCAGGTCCAGGCGGTCCTGGCGCATGTCGATCAGCACCACGTGCGAGCCGTCGAACCGGTCTCCCCGGTAGATGAACGAGGCCATCGTCCCGGCCGCGCGCGACGAGCCGCCGCCGACGTAGGCGAGCTTGATCCGAGCCATCTCCTGAGATCTGCCTTTCTGACGGGTGAGGGGAACGATCTTCAGCCGGGCGAGGCGGCCGAGGCCAGGTCGGCCCGCATCGCGGCCCGGTCGAGGAACAGCTGCGGCGACCGGCACTCGGCAAGCACTGTGGCCGGCCAGTCCGGCCGGTACTCCGCGGCCCCGGCCAGCCGGGCGGCGGCGAGCCACTTGTCCGCCCCGGGCACGACCATGACCGCCTCCGCGGAGCGCTCCCGGATGGTCGCGATGCCGACGGTCACGCCGTGCGAGGGAACGGCCGCGATGTCGCCGCCGAAGCTGGGAAAGGTGGCCAGGTTGTCCCGCCGGGTCGACTCCGGGAGGGGCACCACCCGGGTCCGCGACTCGCGGTCGGCGCCCGGCGGGTTGAACGCCACGTGGCCGTCGGAGGCACCCGAGGCGAGCAGGAACACATCGATGCCGCCGGCCGCCGCCAGCCGCTCCTCGTACGCCTCCGGCTCGGCCGGGTCGGGCAGCCAGAGGTGCTCCGCGGGGACCGCGTGCCGGGCCGGCACCGCCGCGTTCAGCGCGCCGACGATTTCCACCGCGCCGAACCGGCGGCAGGACCACGGCCGGGCCGGGTCGACGGCCACCGGCCGGCCGGCCGGGCCGAGCTCGACGTACTCGTCCATCATCACGACCACCAGGTCGCGCAGGTCGAGCTGCTGCTCGGCGGCACGGCGGGCGAGCCGGGCGTAGCTGGTCCGCAAGCTGCGACCGCCCGGGCAGCCGAGCAGGAACCGGCGTCCCGGCTGCCGGGCCCGGTACCGCTCGACGACCAGGGCGGCGACGGCGTCGCCAAGGTCGTCGGGGTGGGCGAAAACCGTGGGCGGAACGAGCACGCACCGGACGATACCAGTTGGACCAGTCGCCCGCCGCGGTTGGTCGGGGGCCATGCCGGAGGCGTCCGGACAAACCAGTTGTCGAAACTGGTATGTTCTGCGGCATGTCCGGCGGTCAGGCCCAGGAGCAGGCGGTCCAACGGCTCAGCGCCCTGCTGGACCGCGGGGTCTACCCGCCCGGCTCACGACTGCCCGGCGAGCGCGCGCTGGCCGAGGAGGTCAAGGTCAGCCGCTCGACCCTGCGGCTGGCGCTGGCCAAGCTGGCCGACGACGGCCGCCTCGTCTCCTCGGCGCAGCGCGGCTGGTTCGTGCCCCAGCTGGTGCTAGGCGAGCCGCCCAGCAAGCTGGTCTCGTTCACCGAGCTGGCCCGGCGGCAGGGTCTGCGGGCCACCTCGACGGTGCTGTCGAAGGAGGTCCGGCGGGCGACGTTCAGCGAGGCGGCGGACCTGCAGATCGCCGCCGCCGCCCCCGTGCTGGAGATCGTCCGGCTGCGGGGCATGGACGGCGTGCCGATCACGGTCGAGGCGGCGGTGCTGCCGCTGCGCCGGGTCGAGTGGATGGTCGAGGTCGACCTGACCGATCGCTCCCTCTACGAGCTGCTCGAGTCGCACGGGATCCGGGTTCACCGATCGACGTACACGGTCCAGGCGATGAACTCCGGCGAGCGCGAGTCCGGGCTGCTCGACCTGCCGTTGGGGGCCGCGGTGCTGGTGGCCCGCGACGTCACCTACACCGTCGAGCGGACGCCGATCATCATCACCGTCAACCACTACCGGGGCGACGCGTACCGGTTCACCGCCGACCTGTTCCGCAGCGCCGTCTAGCGCCGGTCCGGCCAGCCTGCGGCCACCGCCGCGCCGAGCAGTTGCCCGTCCCGGCCCAGCGGGGAGACCGCCAGCGGGACGGGCGCGCCGAGCACCGCCCACCGCTCGGCGAGGGCGCGGTGCGCGACGGTGGCCGGGGCCGCACCGAGCCCGCCCCCCAGCACGATCCGGGCCGGGTCGACCAGGTGGACCAGCGCCGCCAGCGCGCCGGCCAGAGCGACGCCGGCGGACCGGGCGATGCCGGCGGCCGGCTCCGCACCGGACCGGGCCGCGTCGAGCAGATCGCGGGATGGGCTCGGCGGGCGGCCGGTGGCGGTCGCGAGCCGGGCGGCCATCCCTGCACCCGAGGCGTAGGACTCGAGGTTGCCGCCGTCGGGACCGGGCAGCTAACCAACGCCGTCACGGCTGCCAGTCCGCCGGGACCTGCGCGCTCCCCTGCAGGTACGTCGCCGGCCGGTCGGCGCGGACCAGCATCCGCAGCTCGTAGCCAGCGGGCAGGAAGCAGGCGTCGCCGGCTCGCAGGCAGCTCACCGAGTAGGACGGCTGCGACTCCCCGGCGCACCGCACGTCCATCCAGAGCTCGCCCGCGACGGCCCGGACCACCGTCTCGCGGGCCTGGGTTGCGAAGCTGTCGACCGTGCCGGGCTGAACCTCTCCGAGCACCACCGTGAGGAACGGGGTGTCCAGCTGGGTCCTGACCCGGGGGGCGGGGGAGCCGTCGCGGAGCGACAGTAGGGCGTCCTCCTCCCGCAGCGGGAGCAGCCGGCGTACGGCCCGCTGCTCGGCCAGGGCCTGCGGCCAGCGACCGGCCCAGCGCCGGTCTGCGTAGCGCACCTCGGCCGGCAGCGGCCGGGTCCGGCCGTACGTCGACGCCGTGCCGCGGACCGGTGGCGGGGACATGAACTCGACCACCCGGGCCGTCTCCGCGCCTAGGGCGAAGCCGTGGTGCCAGGTGTCCCGGCCGAAGTACACCCCGGACCCCGCCGGGGGCGAGCACCGTCTCTCCGGTCTCGGGATCGGCCAGCACGAGGGTGCCCGCCACGCAGAGGTACGCCACGTCGGCCGCGAACAGCGTCGGGTACTCGGCGGTGTGCCCGAACCAGCCGCCCGGGGGCAGCTCGAACTCCAGCACGTGCAGCTGGTCGGAGGAGGAGATCACGCGGTCGGTGACGAACCCACCCTGCTCGTTGCCCCAAACGTGGTGGGCGGCGTCGTCCCGCCTAATCAGCCGCGGCTCGACGAAATGCGGTCTCGGCGTGCTCCGCCGCGGAGTCCGGTAAGTCATGTGGTCAAATCTGGCATAACTGGTCTGGTCAATGTAAGTTGAGGCGACAGTAAAACCTTCCAGCCTCGACATCACGAGGAGCGTCATGGCGGACCCGGTCTCGGTCGGCGTCATCGGTTGCGGCAGCGTCGTGCAGCACGCGTACATGCCCTTGCTGACGAACGAGATCGCGCGCGGGAAGGCGCTCCCGCCGAAGGTCTGCGACGTCCGCGCCGACCGGATCGCCGAGGTCGAGCAGCAGTTCCGGACCAGCGGGAGCACCCAGGACCCCGCCGAGCTGATCGCGGACGACAGCCTCGATTTGATCCTGGTGCTGACCTCGATGCCCGAGCACGGCGACCTGGCCGAGCAGGCCCTGCGAGCCGGCCGGCACGTGCTGGTCGAGAAGCCGATGTCGACCGACCTCGACCAGGCCGCCCGCCTGATCGAGCTGGACCGGACCGGTCCGGCCAACCTGCTGTGCGCCCCGCACGTCCTGCTCAGCCCCGACTACCAGCAGATGGCCCGGATGATCAGGGACGGCCTGGTCGGCAGGCCGCTGTTGGCCCGGGCCCGCTACGGCTGGAACGGCCCGGACTGGGGCCAGTGGTTCTACGGGCCCGGAGGCGGCCCGCTGTTCGATCTCGGCGTCTACAACGCGACCACGCTGACCGGGCTGCTCGGGCCGTGCCGGTCGTGACCGCGATGACCACGCTGACCCGGCCGCGTCGGGTGGTCGACGGCGAGGAGATCGAGGTGCAGACCGACGACACGTTCCAGATCATCCTCGAGCTCGGCGGGGACACCCGCCCGGTGCTCGCCACCGTGACCACCGCGTTCGGCATGCAGCAGTACCTGGGGCCGGCCGTCGAGGTGTACGGCCTGGACGGCACGGTGCAGATGCTCGGGGACGACTGGGCGCCTGACGGCCTGCAGCTGTGGCAGAACTCGGTCGGCGCCTGGCAGACCTACCACAGCAGGTCGCGGTACTGGCCGTGGACCGACGGTCTGCGGCACATGATCGACTGCATCCGCACCGGCGAGCGGCCCTACACCCGGCCCGAGCACGCGTACCACGTGCTGGAGATCATGCTGAAGGCGATGGAGTCCGCGGCGACCGGCACCACGCAGAAGGTCGGCAGCTCGTTCGAGCCGCCCGCCCCGATGGCCACCAGCGACGGCGGACCCCAGCACCTGATCCACGACCGCGTCCACGAGGATGCCCAGTGACCACGCCGAAACCCAATGCCAACGTAGGACGAGGGAGAGATCATGAAGACAAGCCGCCGGATGTTCCTGGGCCTGGCCGCCGGTGCGGTCGCTATCCCAATCACCGGGTGCGCCCCCGGTGGCTCCGCCCCGCCGGCGGGCCAGTCGGCTGCGCCAACGGACGTGAACACGGACCCGACGTCGATCCCGGCGACGACCGTCACCGTGCTGGACACATGGACCGACAAGACCTCGATGCAGGCTCAGTGGGTCACCGCGGTCAACACGGCGTTCATGGCGAAGTACCCGAACATCAAGATCAACCGCACCAGCTCGACCTTCGACGACATCAACAAGACCCTGAAGCTGAAGCTGTCCGACGCCTCCACGCCGGACGTCGTGCCGGCCAATAACGGCTGGCAGGGCATCGGCACCTTCGCCAAGGCCAGCCTGATCCTCAACCTGGACGCGTACGCTAAGGGCTACGGCTGGGACAAGCGGATCCCGCAGACCATCGCCAAGCAGCACCAGGTCGCCGCGGACGGCAGCCAGATCGGCACCGGATCGTTCTTCGGCATGCCGATCGCCCAGGGCGGCTTCATCACCGTGTACTACAACCGGGAGAAGCTGGACCAGCTCGGCAAGCAGGTGCCGACCACATTCGACGAGTTCAAGCAGATGCTGGCCGCCGCGAAGTCCGCCGGCGAGGTGCCGATGGCGATCGGCACCCAGGACCAGTGGCTGAGCACGACCACACTGTTCGCGCTGATGGACGTCTTCGCCGACAAGGCCAAGATCTCCGACTTCGTCTACGGCATCGGTGGCGGCGCCGCGGACACCGGGATGAAGGACGCCGCCGCGATCTACCAGGAGTGGGCCAAGTCGGAGTACCTGCCGAAGAACTTCGCGGGCACCTCTGGGGCCGACTCGGGCCAGGCGTTCGTGGAGGGCACCGGGGTCTTCTACTTCTACTACAG
>JBKOZG010000271.1:0-4172 GCA_046725775.1 Actinomycetota bacterium
TCATCTGATACCACTCGATCCCCGCCGTGGTCATCCGCTTGTTCATCTGGCGGAAGCCGGGGTACTTCCGGGACCCGAGGTGGTCGTACAGGAGTCGCACCTTCACTCCGCGGCGAACCGCGTCGACCATAGCGCCGAAGAGGCGTCGGTGGTGTGGTCCCACGCCATGATGTAGATCTCGACGTGGATCCAATGCTGGGCCTCGCGGACGGCGGTGGTCATCGCCGCGATCGACGCGTCATAGTCACCAAACAGGCCGTGGCTCGTGCCGATCATCATTGGGAAGGAACTGAGGCGTCGGTTCAGCCGGACCATACTCCCCATCCCGATCGGCAGTTCGGAGTTGGTCGGCGGCAGATCGGCTGTGTGCTCCAGGATCACTTGGTTGGCCTGGGTCTGGACCCGCTCCCGGCGACCACGCACAAACGGGCTGCCGATGAGCAAGAACAGGATCAGCCCGAACACCGGCGTGATGGTGATTAGCAGCAGCCAGGCCAGCGAGGATGACGGTCGACGATTCCGCGGGATCGGGCCGAGCGCGATGATCTTGATCACCAGATCGATCAGGAGGACCGTCAGTGGAAGCCACTGGAGGACGATCGTCATTCCCACCACCTCGATTAGTCGTGCACGAGCCGCCAGCCGGTTCGTTGACAGGCCGCAATCTAGTCACCGGCGGACCGACGTGACGCTCGGTCCTGGTCGGCGCACGGGTCGGTGACGTCCGCAGCCGCGGCACGATCCGGCGTGCGACGCTCGCCGGCGACGACTCTCCGCGGTGGCCAACGCGAAGGCGAGCACATCGGCTTACTGTTCACGCCGCCCTGCGGCCGCTGCTACGTGGTCCATACCCAATGGGGGTCATCACCGCCACCAACCCAGGCAGCGGCAAGACCCTGCTCGCCAAGATGATCAGAACAGTCCACGGCGGAGTTCAGCGCGGCGAGATGCCACGCGATGCCGACGAACTGCGGAAGGCCATCACGGCCACGCTGATCGACACGACCGGGCCAGTCATCACCTTCGACAACCTAACGGGCGTGATCCGGTCCTCAGTGCTGGAGTCGCTTCTCACCTCCGAGACCTGGACCGACCGCTACCTCGGCCACAACCGCTCGGTCACCGCAACCTATGACAGGCTGTGGCTCGCGACCGGCAACAATGCCGCATTCGGTGGTGACCTGGCGCGTCGCATCGTCACCGTGAGGCTTGACCCGCCTCGAGGCGAACCCTCACTTACGGATTAACTTCAAAATCGACCTTGACACCTGGTGGCCCGCGCATCGTGGCGAGCTGCTAGCCGCGATCTTGACCATAGCCCGAAGCTGGGTGGTCGCCGGTCGGCCATCTGAGGTTGCGCGATCCGACAGCTACGGTCCGCTAGCCCAAGGGCTCCGCGGCATGCTCGGCTGGGCCGGATTCCCCGGTGTGTTCGGCGGCGGCAACAGCGAAGTCGCAGTCTCATCCGACGACGAGGAGTGGCACGCTTTCCTGGTCGCACTACATGGGGCCTTCTAAGGAGCTGGTCGGCGAGCTGCGCGACAGCTTCCTCGGCGGCCGTATTGATGCGGCCGTACTGCCAGGTGATCTGGCTGAGAAGTGGACCCACATCCGCGACGGACGCGACCGGGGATTTCGAAAGTCGTTGGGTTGGTGGCTCAAGAACTGCATGGGCCGCTATGCCTCCGGCTGGGCGCTAGTCGAGGCTGAGCCAGACGCTCACGCCAAGGTCGCCCGATACGCCGTCTAACGTCCAGGCCATAGTGACAACGCAGGTCAGGACGCCGAGCAAGCCTCCGCGGACAACGAACCTGCGGGGTTGCGGGGTTCTACGGGTTTTCTCACCCCTACTCGCGAAACAGAAAACTCGATTTATAGGGGTAACGGGGCTGGCGGGTGGCCGGGAGAAAACCCTCGAAACCCCGCAACCCCGCAAACCGAGGATGCGACTGCAGCGGCGTGCACCCAATTCCAGGCTGGGAGGCAGTGCGGGCGCCTCGACACCGTGCGATATATGAATGGGTGGCGCTGCGAAGAACACAGGCATGGTTGGTGCCGCCGACATGACCGCGACACGGACACGCGCCGAAGCGAACGACCGGCTAACCCAAGCCCTAATACGACTCGCAGCCAAAGGCCAAACGCCCACGATGCGGCGACTACGAAACATCATGGATGTGGCTCGACGAAGACCCCCACAACCGAGCCCACGCCGCGGCAATGTGCAGCGGCTGTCCTGTCTTTGACCCATGCGACGAAGTCGGACAACACCAACGCTTCGGCACTTGGGCTGGTGTGGACAGGACGAAAGCACGTGGAAAGAAGGCAGCATGATCAAGAAAGAAGCAAAGATGATCATGGTTTTTAGAGCCGATACGCACGCCCCATGAAGGCCGACCGATTCACGCTCGCATCGTTCACGCTCACCGGGATGAAACGCCTTACTCTGAACAAGTGTCCAAGATGGCGGACCTGGCTGAGCTGCGAGACATGGTGGAAGGACTCCGCGCGGCCGCGCACAAGGCACGCCAAGAAGGCAACCCGGCGCTAGCTGACGCGCTGGAGAAAACCCGCTTCGAGGTCTATGAACGCTACCTTGGGGAACTTCAGCAACATGGCAATAAAACCTCTACTTGAGACCTCGGAATTGATACGAGGCCGTTTTTGAGAGCGGTCCAATCGTCACCCGCTACGCACGTGGAACGGTGAGCGACCGCCCTGCCCGAGGCAGCTAGGGTGAGGACTCTTAGTGTCCATGCCGATGCGCCATCTCAACCAGGGTTCGGCGTGGCGCGCTTCCAGATCAATCGAGGCGTCAGCTCAATGCCCTCCACGATGACCGGCGCCGTGAAGATGGTGAGGGTGTCGCCGTCGAGCTCAACAAAGCGCTCTTGGGTGTCGCCGATCCAGTTTGGAAACAGCGAGACCGACATGTGATGCCTCAGTGTCGCGGACTCCTCATCGACATAGAAGGGTCCGCAATAGGCGAGGTACCCGGCAGCCGCTGCGGCCAGCTCCTCAGTTGTCCCGTGTTCCATATCGCCCGAGGCGTATGCGGGACGACCAGGTTTCATCATCTGACCGGACATGTATCCGTCGGGGCTGTAGATGATGAGACCCTCCAAGTCCTCGCCCATCGGATGGGTCACCGATCCGTCCCGTGCTATGACTGACAATTCGGCAAGCCGCCAGGCGCCGATCAGCCGATCCCGTAACCCTTCCGCCATGCCTCCTCCGACGACTACATCAACGGTTAGACCGTAGCCCAACACTCGCTCTCATCGCATGCGGCTGGGCATCGCTCGCCGTGGTTGAACAACTCCGCCAAAAGCTGAGCATTAATTCGAGGCCCGCTTTTTTGTGAGGCTTCCCGACGCGACCTGCCCCCCAAAGTCTCTCTCCCCCGGGGGGTACCACACTGCAACAATCGGTAGACTAGAGGTGTGACACGCAACGATGTTGCGCACTGTGCGGAGAACCGTTCGAAATCGAGCGTAAGGCTGGTAGGCCGCGCAAATACTGTCCTGAGTGTTCGCCTCCGGGGTTCCAGATTGTGAAGTTGCCGTATCGGACGAAACTGCGGCGGCGGCCGCGTCTGTTTCCGAGTCTGGGTAAGACATCCAAGATCAACACAAATGCCGCCGTCGCGGCATCTCCGCAGTGGGATGAGTCGGCGTAAGGGACGGGTGTCTTATGGCGTGGAGCGGGAGCCGCGGGGTAAACACGACCCGCGGCCGGGTATGGGAACCAACACCAGAAGCTGCGTAAGGCGTTGCTGGCTAAGGCCTACGGCACACCATGCGTACGATGCGGCCTACCCATGCTGCCAGGGCAAGAACTCCACCTAAACCGGCTCATCGGAGATTTGGGTGGGTCAGCTGTCCCGCGGCCAAGATCATTCTGAGTCGGTAGTTGGCTGGGTTGCGGAAGCCGCGGGCGATGCGGCGGTGGAGTTCGATGATGCCGTTGAATCTCCTATGTTTGTCAAGTCGGGTTGGGTGCGGTCTCGGCAGCGTTGAGTTGGCGGTAGATCTGGCGGGCGAGGTAGCGCTTCAGGCAACGGCGGATCTCTCGTAGGGTGAAGCGCCCCAGGTTTCATGCCGCATCGTTCTGAGTCCAGGAGGATGTGCAGATGCCAAAGAAGATCGAGCCCGCGGTGCGTGAGCGGGTGA
>JBKOZG010000209.1:0-7814 GCA_046725775.1 Actinomycetota bacterium
CGCCACCCTCGTCACGGTCGGCGGCTCGACCCGCGGCAACGTCAAAGGCTTGCGCAACTCGAGCTTCTACCGAGTCATCTCCTTTTTTCCCTACGTCATTCCCGCAATCGTCATCGGGCTCATCTGGTCCCAGATCTACGATCCTGACAGCGGTCTCCTGAACGGCATCCTCACCCGCATCGGTCTGGAGCAGTTCGCCTCGTTCCCCTGGTTGGGCGACGTGCGCACAGCACGGTGGGCCGTTATGTTCGTGATCATCTGGGGGCTGGTCGGCTTCTACATGGTGTTGTTTATCGCCGCCATCAAGGGCGTACCCGCCGAGGTCTTCGAGGCTGCCCGGATCGACGGCGCCGGACGTTTCCGAACGGCGGTTTCGATCACTATCCCAATCATCCGGGAGAACGTTCAGACCGCCTTCATTTACATAGGGATCCTCGCGCTCGATGCGTTCGTCTACATGGCTGCTCTGGAACCGGGTGGCGGACCTGACAATACGACCCTTGTGATGGCACAACAGCTGTTCACTACTGCGTTCACCAAGGGCCAGTTCGGCTATGCCTGCGCAATGGGCGTTGTGCTCGCGGTCGTCACACTGGCGTACGCGGGTCTGGTGTTCGCCGTGAACCGGATTTTCGGTGGAAAGAGTGAGGTAGGCGAATGACACAGATCTCCGAGGGCGCCGTCCCTACCGCCCCGCCTGGAGAGCGAGTCCCCTTCGAGCCAGCCGAGTCCGGCGAGGCGCCCGGTACGGCCGGTGACAAGGCAGTGACCGGCTTGTCCCATACCGTCTTGATCATCTGGTCCGTGCTGGTCATCCTGCCGTTGATCTGGGTCCTGATGTCCTCGTTCAAGACCAGTTCGGAGATCTTCGCCTCGCCGTTCGCCCTCCCAGCGAACTGGAGCTTCGACAACTACGTCAATGCCTGGACGGATGCGGGGATCGGAAGCTTCTTCTTCAACTCGGTGATCGTCGTTTTCGGCGCGTTGATACTCACAATGCTGTTCGGCTCGATGTCTGCCTACGTGCTCGCTCGATTCAGCTTCCCTGGAAGCCGGGCGCTGTACTACCTGATGCTGGCCGGACTCACCTTTCCGATCTTCCTGGCGATCGTGCCGTTGTTCTTCGTACTGCGAGGGATCGGGCTGCTCAACACACTGCCCGGACTGATCTTGACCTACGCGGCGTTCGCGTTCCCGTTCACCGTGTTCTTCCTCTATGCCTTCTTCCGGTCGCTGTCAAAATCGATCGCGGAGGCGGCCGCGGTGGACGGTGCGGGAGAGTGGCGGATCTTCTTCCAGATCATGCTGCCCATGGCCAAGCCTGGCCTAGCCACCGTCGCGATCTTGAACTTTGTGGGCCTGTGGAACCAGTTCCTGCTGCCGATCGCCCTGAACACCAACCCCGACAACTACGTCCTCACCCAGGCCATGGCGTCCTTCGCGTCCCAAGCCGGCTACTCGGTGGACTTCGGCGCACTCTTTGCGGCAGTGGTCATCACCGTCGTACCGGTGTTGATCATCTACTTGATCTTCCAGCGGCAGCTCCAGGGGTCGGTATCGCAAGGCGTTAGCAAGTAGCAGAACCTTCATCCAGCTCGCGCGTCCCTTGCGGCTGATTCTGATTGGCGTGACGCCTCAAGGGGGTAGGGGACCCGGAGCTCATGTTGATGGGGATCGGGCCTTAATGCGTAACTTGGCACCGACGTTAGGCAGTTCGACAAAGGTCTGGCCGGGCGCAATCTTGAGCGGGCTGCCGTCCTCGAGCGTGAATTCGAATGGCTCTTGCACCTTTCCCTTGCGCCAGGTGCCGACCACGTAGCGGCCGCGGTTGAAGTAGTAAAACTTGCCCCGGGCGTTGATGACGTCGTGCAGCGGCTCGTTACGGCCACGACCGCGGAAGATCTGGCCGTAATGCTGCTTGGCCTTGATCACGAGCACGTTGTCAGTCGACACTCGAGTGCCATTGGCCAGCACGTGCGGACCCCATGGCATGCTGCGCAGATAGCGCTTCTTCTTCTTGTCGTAGTCGTAGCCCATGAAGTAGCTGTCGCCCTTGTAGGGAATCTTGATTGAGCCGCCGCGTTTGCCCATGGTGGCGCTCACCTCCTCGCGGGTCGAGGCGAAGGGGAAGTAAGGCTGTGGCGGCCCCGAACGGAACCGTTTGGTCTGCCGGGCGAGCGTCGCCGGATGGCAGATGACCGCGCGGTCGTAGTAGGTGTGACCGTTCAGGGTGTATACACGCGACGCATTGATGCCGTACGAGCCGGTGCGGCGGGTGTTCATGTACGTCAACAGGCATTCGAGGTGGGCGCGATAGTGCTTGACGTAGTTGGTCACCCAAGGCGCGGCGCCGGTATTGCCGACCAGTGCATGGATCGGGCTGAGCAGCGGGACATCCACCGGCCGAATGGAGCGCACTGGCGCGACGCTGTCGGCGATGCGGGAGTGGAAGACCGGAACGAGCCGGGTCCCGCTGTGGCCCGACGCGTCCCGATAGCCCTCGAGTTCAACGAAGACAATGTCGGCCTTGTCGATCCCGCGCTGCGGATGCTCGTAGCGATTGTCGGGCACCTTGACTGCAACCGCGGCGTGACGTGCCTTGTCCCCATCCTCCAGCAGCTTGCCGGTGAGCGGCCAGCGTGGCCGCGTATCGACCGAGGGGGACGGGCTGGGCGTCGCACTGGGCATCGGGCTTCTGGGAGTGGGGGGTGTTGTCTGGGGGCCGCTCTGCTGAGCGGAGGACTTCGAACACGCGGCGAGCCCGACACCGACGACTCCCAGCAGGACCGCCCGGCGGCTGATCTGCGCCATGTGAAGTCCTCCGTCCGCCGCTGCAGAGTGCTGTGCGGGAAGGCAGCTTCATCGTAGGGGCCGAACTGGATCGGTGACGGTCAATTTGCTGTAGACACAGCCAGTGTGTGGGTGCGGGGGTTGACTCGTGGCGCCTGGCCTTCGAAATCCTGAGCGGAAGTTAGTTTTGACATAATGTCGCTTATCGGACAACTGGCCACGACGGGCCGTCAGCGATAAGCCTCGGATCGGTCAACGACAGCGACGACAGCCGATCGTCGAGCGGTGGACGGAGCCGCTTGCCGACGCGCTGCGGATTGTCGAGTAACGGCCCGACGATGAACTCGTAAGCCGCACGCGACCAACTCGAGCAGGTGCTCGGTGAGTGCCCGCCGAGCCGTAGGTGAGATGCAGAGCTCGTAGCGACCGTCCGTCACGCCGTCTTTCTGGCGGGCGACGCATCGCTTCAGCCAGATCCTCCTCGGATTCGCCCTCATCGCGTGCCAGCTCGGCATCAGATGCAGGGAGCTGTCGGACCGCTTCGGCATCGGACAGGATCGCGATGGTCTTCGAGCGCCTCGAGGTCGTCCGAAGAGAGCAGGACCGCTGAGGGGCGGCCATGCACCGTGACAGTGACGCGGTCGTGCTGGCGGTCGACTCGACCGACGAGTTAAGACAGATGCGCCTTCACCTCGGCGAGAGACAGTCTTCGCCGCGCAACTCCGGCTCAGTCAGCTGCCAACATAGGCAGCAAGGTGCTCCCCGGTAAGGGTGGAGCGGGCAGCCACCAACGCCGCCGGCGAGCCCTCGAAGATGATCCGCCCGCCGTCATGACCGGCGCCCGGGCCCAGGTCGATGATCCAGTCGGCGTGTGCCATGACCGCCTGGTGGTGCGCGATGACGATGACCGACTTCCCGGAGTCGACGAGCCGGTCGAGCAAGCCGAGCAGCTGCGCGACATCGGCGAGGTGGAGGCCGGTTGTCGGCTCGTCGAGGACGTATACGCGACCCTTCTCTGCCATCTGGGTGGCCAGCTTGAGCCGCTGCCGCTCGCCGCCGGAGAGCGTAGTGAGCGGCTGTCCGAGGCTGAGGTACCCGAGCCCCACGTCGGCGAGCCGGTCGAGGATGGCGTGCGCGGCCGGGATGCGCGCCTCGCCGTTGCCGAAGAACTCCTCGGCCTCAGTCACGGACATCGCCAGTACGTCAGCGATGTTCCGGTTGCCCAGTCTGTACCCGAGCACCGACGCTTGGAACCGCTTTCCCTCGCACTCCTCACAGATGGATTCGACCGTCGCCATGACGCCCAGGTCGGTGTAGATGACGCCCGCACCGTTGCAGGTGGGACAGGCGCCCTCAGAGTTAGAACTGAAGAGCGCCGGCTTCACGCCGTTGGCCTTAGCGAACGCCTTGCGGATCGGGTCGAGCAGGCCGGTGTACGTCGCTGGATTGCTGCGCCGCGAGCCGCGGATCGCGCCCTGGTCGACCGAAACCACTCCGTCGCGGCCCGACACCGAGCCGTGAATCAGCGAGCTCTTGCCCGAGCCCGCGACCCCGGTGACGACGACCAGCACGCCGAGCGGGATATCGACATCGACGTCCTGCAGATTGTGGGTGCTGGCGCCGCGCACCTCCAGCTCGCCCGACGGTGTCCGCACCGACGGCTTCAAGGAGGCCCGGTCGTCCAGATGCCGCCCGGTCAGCGTGTCGCTGGACCGCAGCCCCTCAACGGTGCCTTCGAAGACCACCTCACCACCGGCAGCGCCAGCGCCCGGGCCGAGATCGACGACGTGATCGGCGATCGCGATCGACTCCGGCTTGTGCTCGACGACGAGGACTGTATTGCCCTTGTCGCGCAGTTGCAGCAGCAGGTCGTTCATCCGCTGGATGTCATGCGGGTGCAGCCCGATCGTCGGCTCGTCGAAGACATAGGTGATGTCGGTGAGCGACGAGCCGAGGTGGCGGATCATCTTGGTGCGCTGTGACTCTCCCCCAGACAGGGTGCCCGACGGCCGTTCGAGCGAGAGATATCCCAGCCCGATCTCCACGAACGAGTCGAGGGTTTCTCCGAGCGCCGCGAGCAATGGCGCCACCGACGGTTCGTCCAGCCCGCGTACCCAAGCGGCGAGATCACTGATCTGCATCGAGCAGACGTCGGCGATACTGATCCCCTTGATCTTCGATGACCGAGCCTGGATGCTGAGTCGGGTGCCCTCGCACTCGGGACAGGTCGTGAAGGTGACCGCCCGCTCGACGAACGCGCGGATATGCGGCTGCATGGCGTCGACGTCCTTGGAGAGCATCGACTTCTGGATCCTCGGGATCACGCCCTCGTACGTCAGGTTGATCCCCTCGACCTTGATCTTGGTCGGCTCACGATAGAGCAGGTCGCGCAGCTCCTTCTTGGTGAACTTCCCGATCGGCTTGTCCATATCGAAGTAGCCGCTGCCGCTGAAGATGCGGCCGTACCAGCCGTCCATGCTGTAGCCGGGAATCGTGAGCGCGCCCTCGTTGAGCGACAATCTGTCGTCGTACAGCGCAGACAAGTCGAAGTCAGTGACCGACCCCATTCCCTCGCAGCGCGGACACATGCCGCCCGTGATGCTGAAGCTGCGACGCTCCTTCACGGTCTGCCCGGCGCGCTCGAGGGTGACCGCACCCGCTCCACTGATCGAGGCGACGTTGAATGAGAACGCTTGGGGCGAGCCAATATGCGGCTGCCCGAGCCGGCTGAAGAGGATGCGCAGCATCGCGTTGGCGTCGGTGGCAGTGCCGACCGTGGAGCGGGGATTGGTACCCATCCGCTCCTGGTCGACGATGATCGCTGTTGTCAGCCCGTCGAGTACGTCTACGTCGGGCCTCGCCAGCGTCGGCATAAAGCCCTGCACGAAGGCGCTGTAAGTCTCATTGATCATCCGCTGCGACTCCGCGGCGATGGTGTCGAACACCAGCGAGCTCTTGCCCGAGCCGGAGACTCCGGTGAACACCGTTAGCCGACGCTTCGGGATCTCGATGCTGACATCTTTGAGGTTGTTCTCGCGAGCGCCGTGCACGCTGATCAAATCGTGGCTGTCGGCAACGTGCAGCGCAGGCGACTGCGTGTCAGTCGTCGTACTCATCGTGTCTCCATCTGTTATGCGGTGCCACATTCCCGGGCTCCGTCGGCGTCACCTGTCTCGATCTAACCAGCTTCGAGCAGTGCGTCTGGTGCTCCTTTGCTTCGGCCCTCGGAGGCTCTGGGCCCCGGCCGGGCCGCGCGCGCTCGGCCGAGGCGTCAGACCAAGCCGGTACGCGCGGCAAACCGGTTACCCCGGCACTCACCGGTCCTGGAGCAACCCGAGCACGTTGCCGTCGGGGTCGGTGACGGTGGCCACCAGCCGGCCGCCACCGACGTCGTGCGCGGGCTCGTTCACAGTGGCACCCGCAGCGGTGACCTCGGCCAGCTTTGCCTCGATGTCCGGCACGTGCCAGTAGGCCACCGGTGAGGTCATGCCCTGCGGTCCACCGCCCGGTACCAGCCCGATCTGCTGGCCGGCCGCCTCAAAGCCGACATAGTAGGGCCCGTCGGCCTGCGGCGGTACTCCGAGCAGGGCGGCGTACATCGCCTTAGCCGTCGCCAGGTCGGACACGGGATGCAGCACAGTCTTGATTCCCTGGGTGGAAGAGCTGGTCATGTTTCCTCCTAATGTCATGGGTCACATCGACCCGGGTGGGGTTGGGTTTGTCGTACTTAAAGGCAAATCGGAGAAGGCTGCGATCGCCGGACGGCTCAGCGCAGCTCCTGGATGCGGATCATGTTGCCCGCGGGATCCCGGAACGCGCAGTCGCGGACGCCGTACGGCTGCTCGGTCGGCTCCTGGACCACCTCGGCGCCGCTCCCCTCCAGCTTTGCGAAGGTGCCGTCGAGGTCGCCGGTGGCCAGGTTGACGCCGAAGTAGCTGCCCTTGGCCATCAGCTCGAAGATGGTGCGACGCTCGTCGTCAGTGATGCCTGGGGTGGCGGCCGGCGGGTGCAGAACGATGGACGTGTCGGGCTGGTCAGCAGGGCCGACCGTGATCCAGCGCATTCCCTTGTATCCGACGTCGTTGCGGACCTCGAAGCCGAGGGTGTCGCGGTAGAAGGCCAGAGAGGCGTCCGGATCGGTGTGCGGAAGGAAGCTCGAGTAAATGGTGATGTCCATGGCCATCACGCTAGTTGCGGCTCGGGGGCCGGCGCTTCTCGATTCCTGATCGGTCTGGTCACCTGTTTCGCGACGCAGGACGGCATACCCGCCGTCGCACGCGCCTCCTGGTCCCGATAGACGCTGGGCGGCACACCGACCAGCTCGGTGAAGCGTGTGCTGAAGGTGCCCAGCGACGAGCAGCCGACAGCGAAACACACCTCGGTAACGCTGAGGTCGCCACGACGCAGCAGCGCCATCGCGCGCTCGATGCGCCGCGTCATCAGATAGGCATACGGCGACTCGCCGTAAGCGAGCCGGAACTCGCGGCTGAGATGCCCGGCCGACATGTGCGCACCGCGGGCGAGCGCCTCGACGTCAAGAGGCTGCGCGTACTCCCGGTCGATCCGGTCGCGAACGCGGCGCAGCAACGCGAGATCGTGTAGGCGCTGCGCGGCGGCGGATCGGCTGGTCACATGGGAGATCGTACGTCGCACCGGAGTTGCCTAGCGCCGCTGGCCTCCCACCCTCTCCGCGTCCGCTCCGCCACTCCGACGCGCTTGATTGACCGTTACCACCTGCTGCGGTTCCCGGTCCTGTCCGGCGCTGATTCAGCCGTCTTCATTCCCCGTTCGCTCCAGATTCGCAGCCATCCTGGCGAGTACGCCGATAGTCGCTCGGTACTCCTCAGCAGAAATCCCCATCATCAAGCCCTGACGCAATCCGGCCACAGTTGCCTCGACGATCTCGAATTGCGCCTGCCCGGTCTCAGTCAGATTCACTATGTTGTCCGTTGATTCCGCCCACCCGCGAGTGACCAGACCGGCCAATGCATCAGTCAAGTCTTCTGCGGTGTCCCGTAGAAAGG
>JBKOZG010000416.1:0-6598 GCA_046725775.1 Actinomycetota bacterium
GGGAATGACGTCTGCCCAGCCGAAGTTTGGTGAGGTCAATCGGGTCACCGAAATGTTGTGCAGGAAGTTGTCCAGGATGCCTCGCTCGAGCGAACGCAGCTCCGAAATGGTTTGCTTCTTTCCCTTGCGAAGGTTCCGGGGGCGCAGGGTGATAGCACGCTCCATGATCGAGAACGGTGGGAAGCCGTACGCGTCCTCGGTGTTCGAAAGGAGGATGATCATGGCGTCTTCGTGAGACAGCGGCTCTTCCGCCTCAGGCCCGCGGCATATTACGAAGATCCGCTTCACGGTGCCGGTCTTGCGATAGCGCGTCGTAGGCACCAGCTGGTCGATCATGTACTTCGGTGGCGGGATCAAGATCTGGGTGATTGCGTTAATGGCAATGATCGGAATGTTCAGCCGCGCCAGGAGCAGGGCGAATTTTCGTCCTTGTTTCGAGTGGATCCGACTCTGAAGACTTAACACAAGCCGGCGAGGGAGACTGAGAACCTTCGTATTGACG
This sequence comes from Actinomycetota bacterium, assembly GCA_046725775.1. Lineage (GTDB taxonomy): Bacteria > Actinomycetota > Actinomycetes > Propionibacteriales > Propionibacteriaceae > Microlunatus. The sequence goes on from JBKOZG010000416.1 coordinate 503, forward strand.
GCTCGCAGGGTGTGCGAGCTGATAGTGAGCGGCTTGGGGAACGATCGAGACTCGCCCCTTGCGTTGATGATTGTCATGTCATCGGACAGGAAGGCCGACTCGTTCGGGTGCTCCTGGAGAAGTCGCAGGATGGTGCCTGTCTTGCCTGTGTCCGTCTGGGCGGACAGCATGATGGCCTCATCGCCTAGTTGGACGGTCGCAGAGTGCAGCAGCATGTAGCCCTTGTTCACCAGCACGAAGCGCAGCAGAGCCTCCACGATGTTGGTGTAGAGCACGTGCTTGGACCACGCCAGCAACGGGCTCACGTAGATGTTGATCCGGTTGTCCAGGTCCACGCGGAAGTTGGCTCCGACGGAGCCGAGGTGTTCTCGGTACACGAACAGGCCGGGACTCATCGTTGCTTGCACCTTCGAGATCATCCGACGCGCACCGACATAGCCGCGGCGCACCGTGAGATCGGCTGCCCGGCTGAATGGCTCCACCTCGAAGTGGACCAGCTCCGGGAGGCGAACTTCTGAACGGATGGCGACGAGCCCATGGATGTCGTAGTGGTACTGCCGGCCGCGGCGCGGCACCCGCAAATTCAGGGCGAGATGGGGTCCCCATTCGTGACTCTTCATCTCAATGAGAACGTCTGCTTTGCTATGCGGCTCTATCGGCTCGCCGGTGAGGTCGGCGACGATCTTCTTAGAACCCCAGATGAAGCGGTCACTGATCCAGAACCGGAGCGCAAAGAGCGCTACAAGCGTGGTGAAGTTGGCCCAGTACGGGTTCATGCCAGCATGCGTGAGCAGCAGCAGCAAGGGCACCCGAAGCAGCAGCGAAGCAGTGTTCGTGGTCCAGCTCTTGGCGAACCGCTGATACCACCGCGAATTCCCGTTTTGATTGCGATAGACGAGCCTGTCAGTCAGGACGAAGTTCCAGATCGTCGATCCTTGAGTGGCGCAGATTGCAGCCCAGGAGATCCAGAATGACCAGACGTCATGGAAGAACCAGAACAGCGCCTGGTTGACGAACATGCCGGAGACTCCGACCAGGCCGAAGCCGAAGGCAACTTTAGTTTTGGCGGCAATTCTGGTCGTGGAAAGGTGGGATGGGAACATTGGGGGACTCCTTCGCAGGACGCAGTAATTCCTTTCGAATCACGCGCTCGAGGGCAAAGTTTTTTGGGTGGCGCAGCATGCTGTCTTTGGCCTGCGTGCGAAAAGAGTCGTCGCTGTGGACGACCTCTGGCACTCGGCACAAACTCCCGAGCACCGGAATCATGTTGACGAAGGGCCTTGGCAGCTCAATGGCGGCCGGGTTTTCGTAGCGTCCATAGCCTGCAAATGCAGGCTTCAGAGCAGCGCCTCCCCCTGAAGCGCATCGCAGGCTTTTCGGCCTCGCCATACCCCCAACCAACCCCCCCACCTCGACACTCGCCGACCCCCGACGAGTTGTGACGTGCTGATCGAGCACATTATCACCATTTGTTTACGTTTCATTTACCGGACGATCATGGAGGCGTTATCAATTTGTCACTTTCGTTATTGATTTGCGACTTTCGGCGTGTCATGGCTATGGACGCGACGACGGTGATTGCTATGAGCGTGAAGTGACTCTGGTCATGGGCTGGCCGAGCCGGGCACTCGGACAGAGACGAGGGAGCATGCCTCGAGTTGAGACCAGTCACCGTCGAAGTCCAGCTGGGCCAGCGCAGCGGCCGGAAAGCGACCCTCGATCGCACCGACTGCATCTGGTGTGGAACTCGTCGAGTCGGTCAGCTCATACACCACACCCGGCGCGCCTGGGGCGTGGCCGACGAGAAGGGCAACGTGGCAATCGTCGGGAAGTCCTCGTACGGCGTTGATCAATGTATCGGTGCCCGCGTTGTAGAAAAGGTCGGCGATTTCCACCCGCTCCGGATCGAGCTGATCGCCCAGCTTCAGCAGGTCGAGTGTTTGCCGGGCGCGGGCAGCGCTGGAGCACAGGACGGTATCGACAGTAATGCCTTGGGTCCGCAGATAGTCCCCAACCTCGAGCGCGTGGCTTTCGCCGTCAGGGGTGAGCCGTCGCTCGCTGTCCTTGCTGCCCGGCCGACTGTCTTCGGTTTTCGCGTGGCGAAGTACGAGCAGGGTGCGTCGCTGGTCCATCCCTGCAGCCTAAGGTGCCGCCTGCCCGCCCGGCCTGCCGCTCGCGCGGTCAAGCAGCAACACACGCTCTCGCTCGTTTCGGGTCAGCGTCGCTGCTCGAGTGAACTCTGCCCTTGCCTCCTCCCGTCGTCCCAGCTTGTCCAGCAGGTCACCGCGCACGCTCGGCAGCAGGTGGTAGCCACTCAGTGCTGGCAGCCCGTCTAGCTGGTCGAGCAAGGCCAGCCCGGCTTCAGGCCCGTACGCCATGCCGAGAGCTACCGCTCGGTTCACCTCGACCACTGGTGAGCCGGTGACTCGAGCCAACCGCTCGTACAGCTCCGCAATTCGCACCCAATCTGTAGCCTCCGCTGTCTCAGCTCGGGCGTGGCATGCCGCAATCGCAGCCTGGAGCCCGTACGGGCCAAGCTCGCTCGCCAGTCCCTCTGCTCGGTCCAGCGCGCTGAGGCCGCGCATGATGTGCACCGGATCCCACTGCGAACGATCCTGATCCAGCAGCAAGATCGGCGACCCGTCCTCAGCGACGCGAGCCCCTAGCCGAGACGACTGGAGCTCCATAAGAGCCGTCAGGCCGTGAACCTCGCTATCCCGCGGAGCCAGTGCGGCAAGGATCCGCCCCAGCCGGAGCGCCTCGTCAGACAGGGCGGGCCGCATCCACTCACTCCCGGCAGTGGCTGAGTAGCCCTCGTTGTAGAGCAGATAGATCACGCTCAGCACTGTGGTCAACCGCTGGGCGCGCTCAGACTCGCTGGGTTCCTCAAGCGCTGCGCCGGCCTCGGTGAGCGTCCGCTTGGCCCGAACAATCCGCTGGGCGGCCGTGGCCTCCGCCGTCAGATACGCTCGCGCGATCTCGCGGGTGGACAACCCGCCAACCAGCTTCAGGGTCAACGTGCACTGTGCCTCGGGCGTCAGCACCGGGTGGCAGCAGACGAACATCAGCCGCAGCACGTCATCGTCGACATGGTCGACTGCCGCCAGAAACTGCTCTTCAGACACAACGTTTCCCTGCGCATGCGCGAGAGCCGCATAGATCTGATCCTGCCGGTCCCGCCGCCGAAACTGATCAACTCCGCGGCGCTTGGCGATAGTCATCAACCAAGCGCCCGGGTTGTCAGGGACACCGGTTTCCGGCCACTGCGTCAACGCGGCGACGAGCGCGTCCTGCGCAAGGTCCTCGGCCAGCCCGACGTCTCGTGTGATCCGGACCAACCCGGCGATCAGCCTCGTCGACTCCAGGCGCCAGACCGCCTCGATAGCCTCCTGAGCGGTGGGATCGGTCACGTATTCGATCAGATCACGAGTCGCCCAGCTGACGAACCTCGCAGCTGCCTTCCCATCCCGGCCAGTGATCTTTATGAATCTGCATCAGCCGCTTCGCGAGCTCGACCGCCTCCGCCTTGCTTCGTACCTCCAGCACCGCGTATCCGCCGACCAGTTCCTTGGCTTCGGTGAAAGGGCCGTCGACAGCCTTGATCGAGCCGTTGACGAGCGAAACGAGCGTGCCGGCAGCGCTTGGCAGCAGGCCACCCTGATCAACCAGCGTGCCGTTTCGAGCGCCCTCGGCTGCGAACTCACCCATCGCCTCGAACAGCGCTGGCGGCGGCGGCCCCATCGGCAACGACTCGTCGAATCGCACCATCGTCATGAAGCGCATAGCTATCTCCTCACTCTGTGGACCGCTCCCAGTGACCGGCCTTCACACCGGCGTCGCCTCGCCGCTCACCATTTCGACATGGCCAAGACACCTTCGCCAGAACTTTTTCAGACCCATGTCGAGAACACGTCGCCGCAGTCAACGCACTAGCAGATGGCACCTATCGAAAGGACGTGTTGATCATGACCACGATTACAACCGCAAGCAAGACCACTGATGTGACCCGAACGCTGCTGGGCGCTGGGGTCATCGTCGGCCCGCTCTTCGTGTGCACCGCCGCCGTCCAAGTGCTGACGCGCGACGGCTTTGATCTACGCCGCCATCCGCTCAGCATGCTGGCGCTTGGCGACCACGGCTGGATTCAGGTGATCAATTTCATCCTCGCCGGGGTGCTCAGCCTGATCTTCGCAGCAGGCGTGGCTCGTCGACTGCCTGACGGGCCCGGCAGCCGATGGGCGCCTCGGCTGCTCGCTCTCTACGGCGCGGGTCTGGTCATCGGCGGCATCTTCAAGGCGGATCCGGCTCTCGGCTTTCCGGCAGGCGCGCCGGAGGGTTATCCCGAGCAGTTGAGCGTGCACGGCACGATTCATGCATTCGCTCCGCCCATCGCGTTCCTGTCGGTGATAGCGGCCTGCTTCGTGATCGCCCGCCGGTTCTCCGCCGAAGGAATGCGGCGGGCGGCCGTACTAACGCGAGTCCTGGCAGTGGCGGGCTTCGTGCTCAGCGTGCCTGTCGGGCCAGGAGCGAGCGTGCGTCTCTTCGTTGCCGTCGCGCTGGCATTCGGCTGGATCACTGCATACGCCGTGTATCTGCGGCGCCGCTGAAACGAGCGTCGAACGGCTCACGGCTTGACGGCGACGACTATGTCGCGACGGATCGAGGAGTCGACGCGGTGTTCGAACTCCCGGTAAGGACCGAAGTCCAAAGGTTCCAGGCCGGCTCCAGCAAGGAGTTCGAGCAGTCGCTCTCGGCTCAGGCCGATCGCGTTCCAGGACAAACCAAGAGCACCTCCGGTCTTCAGCTGCCCAGCCCAAATCGGAAGCGCCTCGCTGATCAGGCCGGCTGCGGAACGGTCCCGGTTCCCACTGGCACCCCGTACGTCGGTGTGGCTGCCGTGCACCACACCGTACGGGGCGTCGGCCAGTACCGCCTCGAACTTGCGCTTCCCGAACAGCGCCGCCGACCGCCGGGTATCGCCTGAGAAGACGGTCAGCCCCACCGGCCGTTCCTGACCGGCTGGGATCACCTCGGCATCAAGACGTTTGCCGATGATCTTGCCCTCGCGGCGCACCGGGTTGAGGTCGAGCGAGTGTTTCAGTCGTTTGCGACGCCAGTAGGTCCGCAGGTACGCCGCGTACGCCTCAACGGCCTTCAACTCCGCTTCCACGCCGGCCGCGTTGCAACCTAGCATCATGGCAGTGCTCAGCGTGGTACCGCGACCGCACAGCGGGTCCAAGATCGCGATCGATCCGCTGGTCGGGCGTCTCACCGAGGCCAATGTGACGTTTATCAACAACCGGGTGAATTGCTCGTTGGTCTTGCCCGGATACTTAGGAATCGTGACGAAATCATCGTCGAGGAGATCTGGCGTGCCCACCTCGATCGGCAGCAACCGATCTTGCTCTCGTTGGAAGGCGGCGTAGAAACCGGAGAGCCGGCCCAGCGCCCAACTGATCCGGTCGTCCAGGCCTTCGGTCGCTACGGCTAGGTATCCGACTCCGGCTACGGTCACCGGCTGGATCGCGGGATGATCTTGGGCGCCAAGCATGATCTTGAGTTCGGCTGCCACCAGCCGTTTGGCCTCGGATGCGTAGACGCGATTGGCCGATGGTGCAAGCAAGATCAGATGATCAGTCATTCCCACCGATCATGGCATGCCACAAGCTCGTGACAAACAGCGACCTAGTGTCAATCGACTTCGGATGCTCGGCACTTGTTCGTACAGATCAAGATCGGTGCCCACCGCCGAGAACGTAACGGTTCGCCATTTCACGGTTCGGCGGATCGCTCGTCCTCGTTCGGGGTCTTGCCCTTGCTGGGTCTGCCTCTGCAGGGGATCACGACGTTGCGGATGCCGAGCGCGGGCAGGTCGTCGGTGACGGCGGCTTCGCCGTAGCCGCTGTGCGCGGTTTCCGGCCGGTGCGTTTGGTCACCCGTTCCACCGCCGGTTTGAGCCGGGGTGCGTCGGGCGGGTTGCCTGGTTGCACGTCATGGTCGAGCAGGATCCCGTCCTCGTTGTCGCAGACCTGGGCTTTGTGCCCGAACTCGACCGGCTTGCCCAGCCGGCCTTTCCTGATCGGGCGGGCGTCCGGG
>JBKOZG010000141.1:0-3709 GCA_046725775.1 Actinomycetota bacterium
GACTATGGGCACGAGAGCTGTTCCACCGGCACCGCCTGCGTTGCAGTCGCGGTTGCGCGGCCCGTAAGACAGTTCCTTCCCCGGTTCCGCTTGACATTGACTGTCTGAAAGGGGTGTTCGTGACCTCCATCGTCATCGCAATGATTGTGATCTTGGTCGTGGCAGCCTGCACCGTGGGCCTGGTCCTGCTCGGAATGGAGGGCCGGGGCAAGCAGCGGGCACCGCGACTGGCCGACCGGGCGGCCCGCGCGGCCGAGCATCTCAATGGTGACGGAGAGCCTCCCGCGCGCTTCATCAAACTGATCGAGTCCACCCGCGATCGCTGAGCCGAGGCGACCGGCCCGCCCTCGCCTAGGATGAGCCGGTGGATGCGACAACTTTGTGGTTGGTCGTTGGCGCCATTCTGCTGGTGGCTACTCTTCTCGTCGGCTTCCTCGCCGTCGGCCGCCGCCGAGCGCTGCGTACGGGTGAACCGTCGCCCAGCCTCGAGAAGGCACCGCGTGGATGGGAGAAGCCGGCCGGCGACTCCGGTGATGAACCCTCCGCAACGCAGGTTGACGCTCGAGCCAGGCCGCCCGAAGTTGAAATCCCTGACATCGAGCTGGCGCCAGAGGCCCCGGAGCTCGAGCGCCCCGAAGCTCCGGAGAGTCGGCTGGTACGCCTGCGCCGTCGGCTGGCGGGTTCCAACAACGCGCTTGGCCGCGGCCTGCTGCTGTTGATCACCCGTGATCGGATCGACGAGAACACCTGGGAGGAGTTCGAGGAGACCTTGATCACCTCCGACCTTGGCGTTGCCCCGGCGACTGAGCTTGTGGAGTCGTTGCGTAACAAGCTTCGGGTCGAGGGGATTTCCGAGCCGGGAAAGGCAAAGGCCATTCTGCGAGCCGAGTTGATCAAGCTGGTTGATCCCAGCATGGACCGCGGTCTCAATGCGGACCGGGTTGAGCAGCCTGCGGTCGTCATGGTGGTCGGAGTGAACGGTACCGGCAAGACCACGACTGTGGGCAAGCTTGCCCGGGTGCTGGTGGCCGAGGACAAGGATGTGCTCTTAGGGGCTGCTGACACTTTCCGAGCAGCCGCGGCCGATCAGCTCGAGACCTGGGGGAGCCGAGTGGGGGTGCCGACCGTGCGAGGCGCGGAGGGAGCGGACCCGGCCAGCGTTGCTTTCGAGGCTGTGAAAGCCGGGATCGAGCAAGAGGTTGACGTGGTACTGATCGACACAGCTGGGCGGCTGCACACCAAAGTCGGGCTGATGGATGAGCTAGGCAAGGTGAAGCGGGTCATCGAACGCCAGGCACCGGTCGGCGAGGTGCTCCTGGTACTCGATGCCACTACCGGGCAGAACGGGCTCACCCAGGCTCGGATCTTTGCCGAGGTCGTGGATGTGACCGGCATCGTGCTCACCAAACTGGATGGCTCGGCCAAAGGCGGCATCGTGGTTCAGGTGCAGCGGGAGTTGGGCGTCCCTGTCAAGCTCGTCGGCCTCGGCGAAGGCGCAGATGATCTTGCACCCTTTGATGCTGAAGTCTTCGTTGATGCTCTCTTGGACGAGCAAGCCGCCTGACGAGCATCGTGCATCCCGCGTACGCTGCGCCCGCCCCGCTTGGATTTTAGACTAGTCTACGACTAGTCTAAATCTGTGAAGACGGTGGGTTCGTACGAGGCGAAGACCCATCTCGCCCGCCTGCTCGATGAGGCAGAGCACGGCGAGGTGATCGCGGTCACCCGGCACGGAAAGGTCGTGGCGCGGATCATGCCCCCTGAAGATGTAGGGCCCGATCCCAGGCAGGCTATCGCTAGGCTGCGAAGCGCTCGAGCCGGGTTGAGGCTGGATGCTGACGTCCGGGAGCTGATCGAGCATGGCCGTCGGTGAAGGGCTTTGTCGTTGACGCCTCGGTGGCCATTGCTTGGCTCTTCGAAGACGAGGTGACGCCCGAGACAGAGGCAGTACTCGATCGTCTGTATGACGAGGAGGCTCACGCGCCAGGGCTGTGGGAGCTTGAAGTCGCCAACGTGGTGCTGTCCGCGGAGCGCCGCGGTCGGATGTCCGAAAACGCCAGCGTACAGATCATGGAACGGCTCACAGACCTACCGATCCGGATCAACCCAGACAGCCCTAGGATTCACCACCTGCTGGAGGTCGGACGTCGGTATGGCCTGACGTCATACGATGCGGCCTATCTCACGCTTGCCCAGCAGCTAGACCTTCCGCTGGCCACCCTCGACCGCGATCTTGCTGCTGCTGCGAGACTGGCCGATGTCGCGCTCGTGATCACTGGTGCGGCTGGCTGACATCGCGCCGGTCACGGCAGGCGGCGGCCCAGGTTCAGCGCCTGTTCCGAGGCCGCGTAATACCCGAATCGCTCGACGTCGACGTAGCCGCTCGACCGGTAAAGGCACACCGCAGCAACCTGCGGACGCCCAGTCTCCAGAAGCATCCAATCGGCGCCGGCGGCTGCCGCGCTCGCTTCTAGCGCGGCCAACACGATGCGGCCAAGCCCCTGTCCTCGTACCCGTTCATCGACGAACATCCGCCGTATTTCGGCCGGCCGCTGCGCCCCGGGCGGCATGCCCGGGGGGCGAAATCGCCAACCTCCCATGGCGACGGGCGCGTCGTTCAGATAGCCGACGAAGAACGCCCCACGAGGAGGACTGAAGTCGGCTGTGGTGAACGGAGTCTCGTCCGGCGACCCATAAATCTGGACGTAGAACTGCTGAGTTGCCGCCTCCAATAACGCAACGTCGGGGTGCTCGTACGGCAGCTGCCGGAGCCGAAACTCCTCGGACACCTCCATAGCGTAGGAGATGACCTTGACGGTGGATGTCGCCAATATCCTCAGCTGGGGTGGCCCCTGTTGTTGTCTACTCTCGCAGGACCCGCGGCTGACCCGCTGCACGGGCGGAAGCTCGACTCCCCACTGAAAGGAAACGCGATGTCTTCCCAGACGCCCGAGTCACGTGAGGTGGGTTCGGCTGCGCGACAGGCGCCCACTCCTGCGGCCGAAGCGGGCGCGAGCGACTCCGCACGCTCCCGCAGTCTGCTGCTGCGGCAGCTCGGCTGGCTTTGGGTGTTGCTCGCTGGCATAGGTGCCTATCTGCTGCTGCTTCGCACGCTCATCGTCACCCAAAATCCCAATTTCTTCCCATCCTTGATTCTGCTCGGCTCGATCGTGGTCCCCACCACGGTTTTGACTTTCGCGGCAACCGGAGGCAAGCGCGGAATTAAGGTGAGCGCCGGCACCGTCATGTTTACGGTGATTGCTGGCGGGATCCTTGGAACGGTCGCAGCCGGCACGCTCGAATACGACACCCTGCGCGCGCTCGACGCATTGCCGATGATCATGGTTGCCTTGATCGAGGAGACGAGCAAGATGCTCGTGCCGGCCGCCGTACTGCTTATCAATCGGCGCATCCAATGGCCCGCCGCAGTGGTGCTCGGAATCGCCTCAGGCACGGGCTTCGCCACCTTAGAAACCATGGGCTACGGCTTTACCGCCCTGCTCAGCGGAGGCCTGGCCGCCCTGGACGAAACCCTGCTACTACGCGCACTGCTTGCACCAGCCGGGCACGTGGCCTGGACAGGTTTGTCCGTCGGAGCCATTGGACGCATCCGGGGCACCTCTCACCGCTCGCGTACCATCTTTGTCGCCATCGCTGTCTTCGTGGCTGTTGTGATCTTGCACGCGGTGTGGGATGCCAGCTCCAGTTC
>JBKOZG010000241.1:0-3454 GCA_046725775.1 Actinomycetota bacterium
ACAACACCACCTCGGCGAAAGCGCGGCGAGCATCGTCATAGCCCAACATGACTTCAAGCTGGGCCCGCGTCTCTGACGCCAGGCCTGTCCAGTTGTCACCGGCGGCGCGCCAGTCCGCGGCAATCGCATTCACCCAGAACAGGGCGATGCGACCTGCCGCGCTATTTATCGCACGACTCAGCCAGTCGTCGACGTCGGCTTCGGTTGGCCCGCTGCCGATGGCAGACCATAGATCGGCGGCGAGTGATCTTGCGGCAGGGAACCGGTGCCATTCCGTTGGGTTCGAGTCGCCTCGATTGGAGTTGGCCAGTAGCTGCGCAATATCTTCGGCCACCGCATGTAGGTCGATATGCGCGAGCCTCTGCAGAATTTCCTCAGCCATGGCTGCGTCCACGGCAGCCATCGACCACCCAGAGATCACACTCCTTACGATGTCCGGGGTGACGCCGCCGGTTGCATCGAGAACGGCAAAACCGTCGATCGGGTAGTCACGAACCGTTTCGACAAGCACAGCCGCCGCGTCACTCCAGGTGGGGCCGTCCGCTGAAAAGTCGAACGGCCTCGTAGGCACGCAGCTCACTGACTGCACCTGCCGCGTCGCTTGCGATGCGCTGGTGGAGTTCCGGCGCCGTCATCGGTGGTCGGGGCGGAACGAACCCGATCTCCATTGTTGACAACAAATCTGGATGCTCGCGTTCCACCAACTCCGGATTCTCAGCTTGAACCTGCTCGAACGCCTCGCGCGCTGACTGGAGATCAGGAGCATTCTGTGTGATCCATGCCAGTGCGTTGAATTGTTCGTACACGCGATAGGCCGCATTGGCAGAACCGCCGGCGGGACCTGTCATTACATCGGCAACAAGGGCGTCCGCTTGGGCGGCAGCGGCGGACGGTAACGCGACCTCGATGAGGCGATAGACCTCATGATGGAGCTGATGGTCGAACAGCCATCCTTGCTTGCGCAGCCTAGCGATCTTGGCGGTGCCGTCCACGTCAGGACGGCAGGCCCAGCCGTGCACAGCCAATCGCCGCAGGATCGGCACCTCCGATAGGGCCCAAGCATCCAGCAACGCGACCCCAAGGCTGTCGCCAGCCTTCAGCAGTGCCTCAAGACAATCCCGTGCGGCGTCGATCAGTACGTCGACCGGCTCGCGATGCTGGTCTTGCGGATGTGGGTCGATCGCGGACCGGCGGAAAGAGATTGGGTCCCAACCCCGTGTAGCAGAACCAGCCGCGGTAAGGAGCTGGTGGGCGCGGCGGAGATGCCGTTCGACGACCGGGAGTATGGCCGGTGCCGCTTCCAGCAGGTTGGGAGCGAACAATTTCCGCCAGGCTTCGTCAAGCCAGTAACTGGATCCTCTTAGCTGAACTTCGAACCTGGGAGCACCGAGTTGCACGAATGACCGTCGAATCAATGCCTGGGGCTCCGTCAGATAGTCGAACAGCAACAGGGCCTCCGATCGATCCTCTGGCCATCGCGACGCCACCAGCGCGTAGTCGAGCCATTCGGCTGTTGCATCGGGCGCGTTCTCGATCAGCAGGACAACCCATGGCCTAAGCCAGTCGGGTCGTGGTGAACTCTGCACATGTAAGCGGTCCGCGATGGCCGACCAGAGGGTAGGCCCGATACCTCCCCCAGCGTCTCGCACGAGACTGAGGGCGGCCGCGGTGAGCGCCTCATCAATAATGAAGTGCTCCGCGAACCAATAGGAAAGCGGTGAGCTACAGCCCGTCGGCGCCGCCGAAGGATCGAACAGACGGCCGAACTCCGGTTGGGTCGCCGCCCACCGCAGCCACTCTTCGCCTCGGGCCAGGTCCGCGAACAGCCGCACCCGGTCGCGATCAGCGACCGCAGCCTCCAGATAGGAGGCCTCCTCCGGCACCTGCGACGGCGGCGCGGATACGAGTTGCGCAATCCGCTGACGATGATCGAGCAGTCCCATCGACCCAAGTGATGCCCATCCTTCGATGGCGTCGACAAGCGCGGCATGGGAGCCATCGACGATCGGATACCCGATCGGATGAACCCCCAGCGTTCTCCAGCTCGGCTCACCTGGGTCCGATGTCAGCAGGTAGCGACCGCAGGCACGGGGTCCGGGAGAGCGCGCCAGGTACCGCATAACGACGTCATTGTGGCTATAGCCGACGAACAGGACGGTGTATGCGGCGAACATCCGCTCCAAGAACCGCGCCGCCCATGCGTCCCGCAGGTACGCCCGACCGAAGTCCCTGTCTGTCACAACTAGGCGCGTTGGCTCCTGTCGCAGGTTCCCGTGCAAGTAAACGACGCCATTGACGTCGTCGCCCATGGGCAGCCCCCCGGAGCTATGTATTCCTCCAACTGAATGCCGCGCTTACGCAGCACGGTGGATAAGTGCAAGTCATAGTTGGTAGTCACGATCCGCACTGGCCGCCCGGCCATCGCAAGATCAGCCAGTCCACGATGTAACCGGTTCGGCTCCGACGTCGACACCCCAATGTGGGCCGCCACTCGCTGGTGCACGTCGACCTGCCGGTCGGCGAGGTTGCCCAAAACACATCTGGCTGGTAGAGCTCGTCATCGGTCGCAGGTGCCTGCGCCTCGGCGGCGATATCGGCCGTCAGGGTTTGGAAATCGGGAAGACTGGACGGCGCATCGCGTGACGCGCCAGCGCCCACAAAGATCACCAGTTCCCCCGCGCGGTGGGCATTGATCAACGCCGCTGGGAGGTCGACCCCGCGAATCCACATTGGACCGAGAGCCTAGCTGGAAGCTGGTGATGATGCTCCCACCTCGCGCTATGGTCCGGCGCTCGGCAACGGCCGACCCTGCCCGATATCTGGAGCTGCGGCTGATTGGACTCGAAAGCGGTCGCTCAAAAGGTGATGCAGGAAAGAGACAGATGAGAGGTACTGCATCTTTGATCAAGCACACGGCGACTACGTCTATACTGACGCGTTCATCAGACTGCTGATCAAGAAATGTAGTTCAGCCGAAGGCTTCGCGGAGGTCGTAGGCAGAGCGCCGACGCTGAAGTCCTCACGGCCCAGCGAGGTCAGTCTCAAGTAACTTGATCAAGCTGACAACATGCATCAGAGCCAGCAGCGAGTTGATTCTTGAATACTGGTGCCTTGATACGGCATGGGCACTTGCGTGGCGTGAGAACTGCCGGGGGATCTTGTCACCATTGCTCGGCCAAAACTCTCCGTGCGAACCCCAGATTCCGCCGAGGACGATCGCAACACGAAGGGGATAGTCCTCAATGTCTAAGCGCTGTTTCTGTCCGGTGATCGTCTTGTGGTCCGTCCTATCAAAACGCTCGCGCAAAATCGTGTCCAGGAGGTTCGCGCTAAGTGACTGTGCGCCCTCCGGGCTGCACGATCTCAAGAGATGGGCAGCCTTCAACGCAAAGTGAACATGCTCTTTCAGAGTTCGGTCCTCTACTGACTCCAGTTGCACTATGCAGGCCTGACA
>JBKOZG010000334.1:0-3437 GCA_046725775.1 Actinomycetota bacterium
CTGGAGGCCGCCGAGACGGTCTGCGGTGGGGACGGTATCGACCCAGATGCGGTGTTCGAGGTGCTGGCCCACCTGGTGGCGCGGTCCCTGGTAGGAACCGAAGAACACGGATCCGAGACCCGATACCGGCTGCTGGAAACCATCCGCCAATACAGCGATGAACGCCTCGCCGATGATGGGGAGACCGAGCGATGGCGCGCCAGACACGCCGACTACTACGCGGGAGTCCTCGCACGGATACGAGAGCATGCCCACCACCCGCAGGCCGCGGTCTTCTGGGCTGTGCGACTCAGCGCCGAACAGGACAACCTGCTTGCTGCCTGGTCCTGGGCGATCGACACCGGCAACGTCGACACCGCGTTTTCGATCCTGGCCAGCTTTGCGCCCAGCGAAGTCTGGAACAGTTACCGCCTGCTGCTGGACGGCGAAGCGGCTCTGGAGCTGCCCGGCGCGACCGAGCACCCGGGCTACCCGCTCGCTCTCGCGGTGAGCGCGGTGTTCACGTCGGTTCGCTCCGTAGGGAGGGGTGCGGAGGACCTGTGCCGCCGGGCGTCCGAGGCCAACGCGCGCCAAGCCAGTCCAGACTGGCGAGTTGAGGAAGTCATCTGCGCCGCCCGCTCAAACATCGCGTTCACTGGCGGCGCGTTCACCGACGCCGCCCGCCTCGCCGAGCGGGCCGCCGAGCTTGCGCGGACCGGCGGCGACCTCGCCGACACCTCCATCCAGCTCGGCTTCGCCGCCAGCAGTTGCCTTATTGTCGGTGACGCGCCCAGGGCGGTCCCGCTGGCGCGAGAAGCGCTCACACTGGCCCAGCAGATCGGCGCCCCCGGCGCTGATCGCCAGCGGCCTGCTGCCGTCGGCGCGACCGTCGCCCAGACTGACCCCGAACAGGCCCGCGCCTGTCTACGCGAGAGTCTCGAGCTCAGCACGGCGCTCGGCTATCAAGGCCCCTTCGACCTGGTTTTGGCCGTCGGGATCGCATTCCTCCTAAGCGACCGGACGGCCACACTTGAGCTCGGCCGCAGCGCCATTCACGCCCTCCAACGGGGCGGTGGCCGCCTCCGGATGGGACCCGTCCTCCACGCCATCGCGGTCACGCTTGCCGCCACCCAGCCTCAGGCTGCCGCGATCATTCAAGGCGTCGCCGAAGCCTATATGGCCGAGTCGCCGACTGTCGCTGAGCTGATCAGCTTCGTGACGGAAGCTCTGGGCGAGGACCAGGCGCGAGAACTCCGCGCCCGCGGCGCCGACATGGACTGGGACCAAGCAGTCGCCTACACCCTTACCCAGATCACCCAAGCCCTCAACGAGCTTAAATCCGGAACTCAGCCATGAGCACCTCGTTTGGTGGACACATGGCAGGGAGCAGCCATTCGGCTCGACGCCGAGCTCATGTCGAAGGGTCCTCAGCGCCAATCGGACCTCGGATTCGCCGCGCGGTCGGGCGGGCCAGTCAGGCTGGCTTGACTGCTCCGGCGCGCGTTCACCGTACCGCCGACCTTAGGCTGGTCAGCCACACGGCGCAGCCGGGTGAATTCCGGCACGTGATGCCGGTGCCCCACTGTCGGCGGCCTTGCGGACCGAGAGGCCTCGTCGTCCGTCATCACTTGCAGCGCCTCCCCAGCGCGCAGTTATCGTCTCGGACTGCTCGGTTGCGGTCACCGAGCGCGGTCAGCACGTCGACCGGCCAAATGTTCGAGTCGGCGTTGCCGGTCGACACGTTCTCTGCGCCGCGCTGCTTGGGTTCTAGCGCGGGCCGTGGGCTGCCTGCCTCATCGACTGTTGACCCATCGCCAAATCCCTCTTCGCCATGATGTGTCAGAGGCCTGAGGCATCAGCGACCCCGTGGACGGTCACAGTCGATCCCTTTGACCTGCTTCGCGTACCTCCCTCCCGATTTCAAGATCCGCTGTGCGACACACCTTGTGCACGGAGTGCGGGGGTACGTGAGCGCCGGGCGTCATGGTGGCGCCTTTGGTTGGTGTGACGATGAGCTTGCACAAGTTGTCGGCCGGCCACGGCTATGACTATCTGATCCGCCAGGTGGCGGCGCTGGATGCGACCCATCGGGGCCGGACGGATCTGGCCAGCTACTACACGGAGCGGGGTGAGACACCGGGCGTCTGGGTCGGCCGCGGGCTGGCCGGCGTTGACGGCCTCGACGTCGGCGATGTGGTGACGGGTGAGCAGATGCGGCTGCTGTTCGCCGAGGGCCGCCACCCGCTCGCCGAAACGTCACCAGATGCTGGTCGCGTGTTGGCGCTCGGTGTCCCGTACCGGCCGTCGACCGGGGAGCAGCCGTTCCAGGCGGCGCTGCGGGCCCGGTTCGCCGACCACAACGCAGCCCTAGGTCTCCCCCGCCGCGCCGCCCTGCCAGCGGAGGTACGCGCACGACTGCGCGGGGAACTGGCGGCGGAATGGTTCCGGCTGCAGGAGGGACGTGATCCGAAGGGTGACCTGGAGCTGGCGTCGGCGCTTGCCCGCTGGTCACGGCCTGGGCCGGCGGCAGTCGCGGGGTACGACCTGACATTCTCACCAGTGAAGTCGGTGTCAACGTTATGGGCGATCGCGGACCTGCCGGTCAGCGCGCAGATCGAACGGGCCCATCAGGCTGCGGTCGCGGCCGCGTTGCGATTCATCGAGGATCGAGCGCTGTTCACCCGGGAGGGTACGGGCGGGGTACGCCAGGTCAACGTCACCGGATTGGTCGCCGCCGCGTT
Organism: Actinomycetota bacterium; assembly: GCA_046725775.1. Classification (GTDB taxonomy): domain Bacteria; phylum Actinomycetota; class Actinomycetes; order Propionibacteriales; family Propionibacteriaceae; genus Microlunatus. The sequence goes on from JBKOZG010000334.1 coordinate 2,721, forward strand.
CACCCACCGCGACTCCCGCGCCGGCGACCCGGACCTGCACACCCACGTCGCGGTCGCGAACAAGGTGCAGACCCTGGGCGGCCGGTGGCTGTCGATCGACGGCCGCATCCTGCACGCCGCGAAGGTCGCAGCGTCGGAGACATACAACACCGCGCTGGAGCACCACCTCACCGCCAGCCTCGGGGTGCGGTTCGCCGAACGGCCCGGCGGGGACCGGTCGAAGCGACCGGTCCGAGAGATCGTCGGCGTTGATCCACGGTTGAACCAGCGCCGGTCGGCACGGCGAAAGGTCATCGACGTCCGAAAGGCCGAACTCGCTGCGGCGTTCGCGCAGGATCATGGCCGGCCACCGGGCCGGGTGGAGATGCTGCAGCTGGCTCAGCAGGCCACGCTGGAGACCCGCGACCGCAAGCACGAACCGCGAACACTGACAGAACAGCGCGCCGTCTGGCGCACCGAGGCTGTCGAGACCCTCGGCGGCGGGCACGAGATCGAGGCGATGCTGCGGCGGACGTTGAAACCGCCCGCTACAGCCGCGCCAACGGTGACGGCCGACTCGCTGGCGCAGGCCGCAGACCGGGTGATAGCGGCGCTGGAAGAGCACCGTGCGACCTGGCAATTCTGGCATCTGTGGGCCGAGACCCAACGACAGCTACGCGGTGCCGGGATCGACCCGGCCGACACCGCCAAGGTCGCCGCGGCCGTGGTGGACGAGGC
>JBKOZG010000375.1:0-12198 GCA_046725775.1 Actinomycetota bacterium
ATCGCGATCTCGCCTGAATCCCCGATCTGCTCGGCGATCATGTCAATCTGAACCTTGGCGATGCCCTCGGCGGTCGCTTGGTTCACATAGAGATCGCGGCAATCCGGATTGGTGTCGGAATCGAAGGTGACCACCTTCACGCCAGCGTCGCGCGCCTCGGTCAGCGCATCGCATACAGCCTGCTTGTCGTTGGCGGAGATGACGATGGCGCCCACCTGCTGCTGGGTGAGGGTGTTGATGTAGCTGACCTGCGCGTCCGGTGTGGCCTCGGCGGGCCCAACCTCGGCGTAGGTGCCGCCGAACTCCTGGATGGCCGTTTCGCCGCCCTTGTCTGAGGTGTCGAAGTAGGGATTACCAAGGTTCTTGGGCAGGAAAGTGATCGCGAGGTTGGCATCCTCGGCCGGAGCGGAGGCCTCGGCGCCGGGAGTCGCCTCACCCCCGCCGTCGCCACCACCGCCACACCCGGCGGCGGTGAACGCGAGGCTGACCGCCGCCACAACCGCAACTGTGCGGAGCTTGTTGCTGAACTTCATGTGTTTCCTTTCGTAGAGTCTGTTACTTCGCTGAGGCTCCAGCGGCTCGTGCTGCGGCTGGCTTGAAGCGCTTACTCTGCACCCACGCCAGGACGCTCGAGGAGACCACCGAGAGCACCAGCAACACTCCGGTGATGATGTTGATCACGTCTGATGTGACGTTGGCCAGGCGCAGCGCACTTGCCAGCACGCCGATGAGAAGTACGCCGCCGATCACACCGTGCAGTGCGCCGCGGCCGCCGAAGATGGACACTCCGCCCAAGAGCACCGCGGCGATGACTTGCAGCTCCATCCCTGTGGCGTTGTCTCCCCGGGAACTGCCGTAGCGGAGCGTGTAGTAGACCCCGGCCAATGCTGCGATGATGCCGATCACCACGAACAAGATCAGCTTCGTACGCTTCACTCTGACGCCAGAGAAGGTTGCAGCCTCAGTGCTGAGGCCGATGGCATAGATGCCCCGGCCGAACGGGGTGTAGTGCAAGACGACCGCGAAGATCGCAGCCAGGATCGCAACGATGATCATCACGATCGGAATTCCGGTGTCCCCGATCTTGGCCTTCGCCAGCTGCGTCCAGTACCGCGGGAAGTCGGTGATAGCGGTAGTTCCCAGAATTCCGACCGCCAGCCCGCGGTAGAGAGCCAAGGTACCGATGGTCACGGCAAGAGATGGCAAGCCGACAGCAGTGACCAGCAGGCCGTTGATCGCGCCGCCAATAGCTCCCACGACCAGAGCGACCAGCGCCGCAGTCGGGATGGATAGGCCGGCCTGATGGAGCACTCCGAAGATGACGCTGCTCAGCCCCACCATGCTGGCCACCGACAAGTCGATCTCACCAGTGATGATCACCAGTGTCATCGGCAACGCGATGAGCAAGATCGGGGTGACGTCGAGCAGCAGGAATCCCAGGGTGACTGTGGTGCCGAATCGGGGGACGACGGCCGATGCCACGATGATCACCGCTATCAGCAGGCCAATGATCGCCATTTCCCGAGTGAGCAAAACGCGACGCCATAATGGCTGGCCATGGTCAAGGTACTGTTGCTGCTTGGTTTCCGGAGCAGGTGCTGGCGCCGGTGCGGTGACACTAGCCATGATCTTCGTCCCTTGCTTCGATCAGCTTGCGCGACTGGCGGAGGGCAAGAATCCGGTCCAGCACAATCGCACCGATGATCAGAACGCCAACGACGGCCCGCTGCCAGAAGTCCGGTATCCCGAGGACTGGGAGGGCACGATTAATCGTGAACAGCAGGACGGCACCGAACGCGGCACCCCACAGCGTCCCGCTCCCGCCGAAGATGGCCACCCCACCGATCACCGCAGCCCCCACGGCCTCGAGCTCGAGGCCGAGCCCTGCCTGGGCATTGACCGTTCCGTAACGGGCGGCGTAGAGGACACCCGCAAGGCCCGCAGTTGCCCCGCTGACCAGAAACGCGACCAGGACCCGCTGGGTGACCTTGAGGCCGTACAGTTCAGCCGCGGCCGGGTCAGACCCGATCGCGTAGAATTCTCGGCCGCCGCGCGTGTTCTTCATGTACCAAGCGCCCACGATCAACACCGCCACGGCAATCAAGGTGAGCACCGGGATTCCCAAGATCGTTTGGGTGCCCAGCCGGAGAAATGCCGCAGGCATCTCTGAGGGATCGACCCGATCGCTTCCGGTCCATGCCAGGTTGATCCCGCGGTAGATGTACAGCGTGCCCAGGGTGATCACGAGGGAGGGAACCCTGGCGAAGGCTACGAGAGCACCGTTGATCAGACCCAGCAGGGCTCCGAAGATGATGCCGATGGCAAAGACCACGAGAATCGGGATGCCGGGGAAATCGATGAACAGCCGGCCTGTGAGGTAGGCGCACAGACCGAGGATCGAGCCGACTGAAAGATCAACATTGCGAGTGATGATCACCATGGCTTCGCCAATTGCGACGACAACAAGAATCGACGGCGTTAGCAGTAAGTCGCGAAAACCATCCGAGCTGAACAAGAAGGCCGGATTCTTGATCGTGGTAACCGCGATCACGAGGAGTAGAGCCAACAGAATGCCGGTTTCACGAGCCTTCGCCAAGCCGCCAACACGCGACGAAAAGGTGCTCCCCGGCTCCGTCGGAGTGAACATGGTTGAGGTGCTCACGCGTAGCTCTCCTCAGCAGCGTGGGTGGCGGCGAACATAACGGATTCCGAGTTGGCAGCCTCTCGATCAAGATCGGCGGTGATGCGACCCTCGCGCATCACAAGCACGCGATCGGCCATACCGAGAACTTCGGGAAGCTCAGAGGAGATCATCAAGATCCCGAGTCCCTGGCCGGCAAGCTCCGACATCATCCGGTGTACCTCGGCCTTGGTGCCGACATCGATGCCCCGAGTGGGCTCGTCGATGATCAACACCTTCGGCTTGGTGGCCAGCCATTTGCCGAGGACGACCTTCTGCTGGTTGCCGCCACTGAGTGTTCCGGCCACCGCGTCCAAGGCCCGGGTCTTGACTTCGAGGCGGCTTGCCCAGATCTGAGCGGACTCATTCTCCATTCCGGTTGTAATCAGCCCGAATTTCGCAAGCACCCGTCGGATAGCTGTCGTGATGTTACGCCCGACGGTCGAGTCGATGACCAGTCCTTGCTTGCGCCGGTCTTCGGGCACCAAAGCAAGCCCCATACTCATCGCTGTACTTGGGCTACCGGGGGGGACCGCCTTTCCATCCAAAATGACTTTGCCGGTTTTGTAGGGGTCGACCCCAAACACGGCGCGCACAACCTCGCTGCGTCCCGCTCCCACCAGACCGGCCAGGCCGACGATCTCCCCGGATCGCACCGTGAAGCTGATGTCATGGAAGACGCCAGGCATATTCAGGTTCTCGACGACCAGCAAGGGCTCGCCGATCTTCGCCTCTTGCTTGGGGAAAAGCTCGTTCACGTCTCGGCCCACCATCCGGCGTACGATCTCGGGCACGCTGGTGTCGGCAACGGCGTCGGTCGAGATGTAGGTGCCGTCGCGCATCACTGTGATGGTGTCGCACAAATCGAAGACCTCATCAAAGCGGTGGGAGATGAACATCAAAGCCCGACCCTCGTCGCGCAGACTGCGAGCGACCGCGAAGAGTCGCTCCACTTCGACGCCAGACAGTGCTGCCGTCGGTTCGTCCATGATCAAAACCTTGGCATCGAGAGAGATGGCTTTGGCAATCTCGATGATCTGCTGGTCCGCGATCGACAATCCCTCCGCCGGCCGATCAGGGTCGATCTTCACACCGAGCCGAGTCATCAAACCGCGAACCTCTTGACGCATCGCCTTTCGATCGATGCGACCGAACCGGCCGACCGGCTGCCGACCCATGAAGATGTTTTCGGTCACCGTGAGATCCGGAAACAGCGTCGGTTCTTGGTAGATGACGGCGATGCCGGCGGCCTTGGACTCAGCGGTCGACTTGAAGTCAACCGGTTGGCCCTCGAGCTCGAAGGTTCCCGAGTCGCGATGGTAGAGGCCCGCGATGATCTTGACCAGCGTGGACTTGCCGGCCCCATTCTCTCCTACCAGGCCATGGATGGAGCCGGGATAGAGCGTCAGGCTTCCCGAGCGCAGCGCGATAACCGGACCGAACGCCTTTGAAACGTCACGCAGCTCGAGCATAGGAGTTCCTTCGGCAGGGGCAGAACCCATCAAGCCTCCACTGAATTGAAACGTTTTTACAATCCAGCCTGAGGCTATCGAGACTGGGCAGCAACTGTCAACGACTACGCACACGAGCTCAGAGCTGTGGGGTTTGGGCTTGCTCCTTAAACATTTTGGCCTATTGAAACGCTTCATTACTTCATCCGCGTCCCAGCTGCGGCCGACGCACTGCTGATGGCGGCAGCATTCCTTGAGGCCATTCCGCCAGCACCTATTGCCGGCCTTGCAAGACGCGATGGCAGGTTGAACCGCTTCAGAAAGACAGCTCCCTGGGTATAGCCTTCCCGGATGGCGCAGTCGCGAGCTCGGACCCCTCACACCGATGACGGCCACTCTGGGCCGAGCGCACCGCGTATTCAAGATGTGGCACGGCGTGCCGGGGTCGCAATCGGCACCGTATCGAACGTGCTCAACAACCCCGACCTCGTGGCCGAACGGACTCGCCTAAAGGTTGAATCAGCGATCACCGAACTGGGTTTCGTCCGCAATAGCGCTGCCCGGTCGCTCGCCGCGAGACGAACAGATGCTGTCGGCTTGATCCTGATCGACATCGGGAACTCGCTCTTCGTCGACATTGCGCGCGGGGCCGAGTCGGCGGCAGCACAAGCTCAACTGAAGCTCCTTCTCGCCAACAGCGACAGCACTCGAATCAAGCAGGACAACTACCTCGAGCTCTTCGACCAGGCCCGAGTCGCGGGCGTCTTGCTGACACCGCTTGAAGAGCCTCTTGACGTCGCACACGCGGTCCTTAGCCACGGGCGCTCCGTCGTTCTCGTGATTGCAACATCGCCTGACCCGCTCACGTGCAGTGTCATGATCAACGAGGAACTGGGCGGCTATCACGCTGCCACACATCTCCTCGATCGAGGAGCCCGCAGGCTCGTCTTCCTCGCCGGCTGTCCGGGGCTGCGACTGATCCGGCGACGCCTGGCAGGTGTCGATCGGGCTGTTGCCGAAGCAGGCGCCAGTCTCGCAGTTGTAGAAGCGCCCAACCTCGCGATCAGCGCCGGTCGCGAGGTCGGACGCCAGGTCTTGCTGTCTCAGTCAGTGGATGGGGTGGTGTGTCCTTCAGATCTGCTTGCCGTAGGCGTCATCCAGGCAGCGACCGATCTCAAAATCCAGGTACCCGATGATTTGATGGTCGTCGGCTACGACGACAATCACTTCGCCTCTGAGAGCAGCATCCCGGTGTCCACTGTCAGCCTGCCGGGGTATCGGATGGGTGAGCTGGCCATCGAATTGCTCCTCGATGAGATCCACCAACGCTCTGGCCACGTGCACCGAACGGTCATGCTGGATCCTCACCTCATCCCTCGACGCAGCACACTTCGATCGCGGGAAAACCGCTAGCCGAAAGGAACTCATGTCGCTCACCTGGTCTGCACTGCCCATCGCCCCGAATGAGGATTTCGACGGGGCACCACTACTGCGCACGGAGTTTGGTTTGGAGGAGGGCCATGGGTCGGTCGTCCGGGCCACCTTGCATGCCACGGCACAGGGAGTTTTCGAGGCCTATGTCAACGGCACTCCAGTCTCAGACGACGTCCTAACCCCGGGGTGGAGCAGCTACGAGTGGCGGCTGCGCTACCGCAGCTACGACGTGACTTCGCTGCTTCAGCCGACAACTGTTCTCAGTATTGCGCTTGGCAATGGTTGGTTTCGCGGTCGGTTGGGCTGGGGCGGCGGCCGGGCCTACTACGGAAAGGAGTTGGCCGCTCTGGCGCAGCTCGAGATCGAATTCGCCGATGGCCATGTCCAGACCGTAGTGACCGACGAAAGCTGGATTTCGGGACCCTCCGCAGTGGTGTTCAACGACCTCTACGACGGTGAAACGATCGACGCCCGGCGACGGTCGGACGCGTGGCTGCAACCCGGCGCCTCTAGCGATGACTGGATCGGAGTGCACACAGCCGTGCTGGACTTCACCACCCTCACCCCGTACATCGGTCCACCGGTCCGCCGTCAGGAGGAACTGCAACCGATCAAGATCTGGACCTCGCCGGCCGGCAAGACTCTGGTCGATTTCGGGCAGAACCTGGTCGGCTGGGTGCGGCTGCGCGCACGCGGGCCCGCTGGCTCGACGATTAGGCTGCGGCACGCCGAGGTCTTGGAACACGACGAAGTGGGTACCCGCCCGCTACGAACCGCGAAGGCCACCGACCGCTTCATCCTCAGCGGAGGCGACGATCTCTTCGAGCCGACGTTCACCTTCCACGGCTTCCGTTACGTCGAGATCGACGGGTGGCCCGGTGAGCTCACTCCTGATGCGGTCACCGCCGTTGTGGTCTCCTCCGAGTTGCAGCGGATCGGCGAATTCGAGTGTTCTGACGAACTCCTCAATCAGCTTCACCGGAACGTGGTCTGGGGCACCCGCGGCAACTTCTTGGATGTTCCAACCGACTGCCCCCAGCGTGATGAGCGGCTCGGCTGGACTGGTGACATAGCAGTTTTCGCGCCCTCCGCCGCCTACCTCTTCGATGTTGAGGACTTCCTGCGGGAGTGGTTGGCCAACCTCTCCGTCGAGCAGCGGGCGGCCGACGGGATGGTGCCCTTCGTCGTGCCGGATGTTCTGAAGTACATCGATCGTCCCTCACATTTCCCCACTCCAGAGAGCACCGCCATCTGGAGCGACGCAGCCGTCTGGGTGCCATGGGCCCTGTGGCAGGCATACGGCAACCTGCGGGTGCTGAGCGATCAATTCGACTCGATGGCCGCGCACGTCCGCCGGGTTGAGTCACTGCTGTCGCCCACTGGTCTGTGGGATTCCGGCTTTCAGTTCGGCGATTGGCTAGATCCGACGGCACCGCCCGATCAACCTGCCCTTGCCAAGGCGGACAAGGGCGTGGTCGCCACCGCCTGCCTCTATCGCGACGCGCGGATTCTTGCCGACACTGCCGAGCTTCTTGGGAAAAGCCAGGAAACCAAGGATTTCGCCGATCTCGCCGAACGCACGAGAGCCGCATTCCATGATCATTACGTCAACGCTGACGGCACCATCCACAGCGATGCGCAGACGGCGTACACCTTGGCCATAACCTTCGATCTTCTCGACGAAGAGGCCGCCGGGCTGGCGGGAAATCGGTTGGCGGAGCTGGTGACCGAGAGTGGCTATCGCATCCAAACCGGCTTCGCAGGCACTCCCTACATCATGGACGCGCTGAACATGACAGGTCATCTGGACGAGGCTTATCGGCTGCTGCTTCAGAACGAATGTCCGTCCTGGCTCTATTCGGTGACCATGGGTGCCACCACGATCTGGGAACGCTGGGACTCGATGCTGCCCGATGGCACCATCAATCCGGGTCAGATGACCAGCTTTAACCACTACGCCCTCGGCGCCGTAGCTGACTGGATGCATCGCAGGATTGGGGGCATTGCGCCGCTGGAGCCGGGGTACTCCAAGGTGTTGATTGCGCCCCGGCCGGGCGGCGACATTCGCTGGGCACGGTCTTCGCTGGAGACGAGGCACGGCAAGATTTCAGTCTCCTGGTCCCGGGACGACGGTGGGCCGATCGGGCTGGACGTCGAAATTCCGGAAGGTGTAACGGCAGTGGCGCAGTTGCCGGGTTCCCAGGAGCAGGAGCTTGGCAGTGGTCGCCATCACGTCTCCTGAATGCGCACACATCACGCAAGCTACGTACAGCTTGATCACAGACTGAAACATTTCAAGACTAAGGAGACGCATGTACGTGCAGGCGACGGCAACAGTTGGCACGGCGTCCTTGCGCTGGTCCGGTCACTGGATTGGGCGCCAGCCGAGCGCTGCCACCGGCCGTCCTTCGGATTTTCTGACAGGTGGCGAAGCGGATCGCGAGTTCTCCCGATCGATGTTCCGGCGGGCATTCGATCTTGAGCAAGTTCCAGCCGAGGCGCCGACACGGATCACGGCCGACTCCCGATACGTGCTTTGGGTGAACGGGCAGGAGGTCGGGCGAGGGCCGGCTCGCTCGCAGCCCTACCGGCAGCGCTACGACAGCTACGATCTGGCGCCATGCCTGTCTGTTGGCGCTAACGTCATCGCCGTCCTCGTCACTTACTACGGGCGGGCCATGTCGTTCTGGCAACCAGCCCCGGCTGGCTCCAGCACCGATGCCGTCCTCGTCTTCGAGGCACAGGTCGGTGATCTGACGCTCATTTCCGACGACAACTGGCGAGTTCAGCGCTCACCGGCATGGTCGCTGCTGGTCGGGTCCAGCGGCGGCGAAGGTGTGCCGGTCGAGATCGTGGATGCCCGCCAGATCCCACTTCGATGGCGAGAGGCCGACTTTGACGACTCGGACTGGCGGCAGGCCCCACTGCACCCGGCCGTCCACCCAGCCAGTTTCGGGGAGACCAGACCGCCGACCTACCCTTTTGGGCGACTGCTCCCTCGCGGGATCTCACAGCTGGGCGGTGACCGCATCGCGCCCGCTCGAGTGCTCGATTCCTCGACTCGGAACGCCCCGACATGGAAAAGTGACCACCCTGCTCCCCGGGTAACCCAGGCGCTGCTGGAAGATGCGATCCGAACTCACACAGCAAAGTTGCCGGCCAGGTTCGATGTCGCCACCGGACAGGTGCACCACATGTCTGTGGACTTCGGACGGATCGTGGCAGGTTTCGTCGAGCTTGACCTCGAGGCCCCGGCCGGCACTGTCGTGGAGATGCACTATCGGGAAAAGGTCTTCCGCCCGGAATTGGCTTGGTCGGGCGAGGATCCAGAAACCGGTGCTCGCTACCTGGCAGCCGGGACAGATGACCAGTTCGCCGCGCTGGAGATCAACGGTTTGCGTTACCTGCACCTCGTCGTCCACGCAGACCAGCCAGTCTCGGTCACGCTGAAGCGGCTCGAGGTGCGGGAGTACTTATACCCCCGCACCGGCCGGGCATATTTCCGCAGCGACGATCCGCAGCTCGACGTTCTTTATCAGGCCGGTATCCGCACCGTTCAGCTCAACTCCCTCGACTCCTACACCGACTGCCCCACCCGAGAGCAACGCGCCTGGGTCGGCGATGCCGTAGTTCATCAGATGGTCGACCTCGCAACGAACGAGGATTGGGGACTAGCGCGCAACTACCTGGAGTTGAGCGACTCTCCACGCCCGGACGGCATTCTCCCAATGGTTGTGGCGGGCGACATTGAGTCCAGCGGAGGTCTCACCATTCCCGACTGGTCGCTCAGCTGGATCCACGGCTTGCACATTCAGTACTGGCATGACGGCGACCTGGAGATCGTCCGGCGTCACCTACCGACTGCCGAGCGCGTTCTGCGCTACGAAGACTTCTGGGACGCAGATCGTGGTTTGTACGTCGACCACATCCTCGAAGGACAACGCCGGCCGGCGGGCCTCCCAGGTCGCGCAGGCCAGCGCCGTCATCTCGGGCCTCGCACCACGAGATCGCTGGAGCCCTCTCGTGGATGCCATGACCGATTCGGATCGCCTGGTTGTCCGATCCTGGGTGGGCAGCGAGACCGGTGGCTATGACCACCAGCGCTTCGCGGAACAGATGCGAGGCACGCCGCGCATCGATTGGGATCCCGAGCGAGAGATTGTGATCGCCGAGCCGTTCTTCAGCTACGCGGTGCACGATGCGGTTGCCCGCGCGGGTCGGGCCGAGCTGCTCGTCGACCTCGTTCGACGCTGGGAGGAGTTCCTCGTCGATGGCTACGACACCTTCGGTGAGTGCTGGGGCTGGGGCACGCCAGTACACGGTTGGAGCAGCACACCGACGCGGGATCTTGCCTCGTACGTCCTGGGCGTCACACCAGCGGAGCCGGGATATCGCCGGGTGCGGGTTGCGCCTCGCCTGGGACGGCTACGCGAGTGCGCGGGCGCCGTACCAACGCCGCATGGGTTGATCGAGGTCCGGGTATCCGGCTCGGACGCTGAGATCGACAGTCCCGTTCCGATCGTCGTCGTTCATGAGGACAGCACCGAGACTGAGCTGGCAGCTGGTCAAGCTCGGGCCACTATCCGCTAACGAAACGCTCCGAGGCATGCAGACGGGTTGACCAGGGTATGTGTTATGCGTTAGCGTCGCGATTGAAACGCTTCAGGCGGGGATTTGGACTAGTCCAACGCTCCTCTTTCATGTCTTTCCATCTGGAGGTCCCATGAGGTTCAGTAAGAAAGCCGGCCGCAGCGCACCGCTCGTGGCGCTGGCGGCGGCAAGCATGTTGTTTGCCGCCGGCTGCCAGGCCGGCAGTCTCGGCAGCAGCGAGGAGGGCGCCGGCGGCCAAGCCGGTGCTGTCACGATCACGTTCCTCGGCGGCGCTACCGACACCGAAGTCGCCAGCGCTAAGGCCGTAATCGAGACCTTCCAAGCAGCCAATCCCAACATCACCGTTAAGCACGACACGCGGCCGGGGGGCTCAGAAGGCGACAACTTGGTGAAGACGCGGTTGGCGACCGGTGAGATGGCCGAGGTCTTCAACTACAACAACGGCTCGCTGTTGCAGGCGATCAAGCCCGAGCAGAACCTGGTCCCCATGGATGATCAGCCATGGGCTTCGACGCTCGACAAGACCTTCGTCGACTCCACGAAGGCGAAGGACGGCAAGCTGTACGGCGGCCCCTGGGGAACTGTGCAGGGCGGCGCCATCCTCTATCACATCCCGACTTACGAGAAACTCGGACTCGAGATCCCGCAGACCTGGGACGAGTTCATGAAGAACAACGAGGAGATCAAGAAGGCCGGCATCGCGCCAGTCATCCAGTCCTATGGAGAGACCTGGACCTCCCAGCTGCTCGTTCTGGGCGATTATCACAATGTTGAGGCTCAGGTGCCCGATTTTGCGGCGAAGTACACCGCCGGTGAGGCAAAGTATGCGAACACTCCAGCGGCGTTGACTGGGTTCCAGCACATCCAGCAGGTCCACGACGCCGGCTACCTCAACAAGGATTTCGCCTCGGCCGAGCTTAATGACGGCATCAAGGCGCTTGCCGAGGGCAAAGGCGTGCATTACCCCCAGCTGGGTGGGGTTTCGGCGAACATTGAAAACGTCGCCCCAGGCAAATCCAAGGACGTCGGCTTCTTCCCCATCCCAGGCAAGGATGCCGCCAGCTTCGGCATGACTGTCTGGCCAGGTAACGGCATGTACATCCCCAAGACCGTGGAGGGCGACAGGCTCGACGCAGCCAAGAAGTTCGTCGAATTCCTGACCACCCAGCCGGGCTGTGACGCCTATGCCAAGGGGACCCCACCCACCGGCCCATTCCTCACCACCAACTGCAAGCTGCCGGCTGACGTCAGCCAGGTTGCCAAGGACACCCAGACCTACATCGAGTCTGGCAAGGCCAGCCCGGCGCTGGAGTTCAAGTCGCCGATCAAGGGTCCGGCGTTGGAGCAGATCTGCATCCAGGTCGGTACCGGGCAGGCGACCGGCGAGAAGGGCGCTGCCCTCTACGACGAGGACGTCAAGAAGCAGGCGCAACAACTGGGCCTGCCTGGCTGGGAGTAAGCCAATAGCCACACCCTGGCTGGTCCACTCGTAACACCTTCTGCTGCCGGTCTCAGCCGGGACCGGCAGCAGAACCACAAGAAAGGGCTTCGCTATGGCGAGCACATTGGGCACCACCGAGGTGACACCCCGAGCACCGGTTGCGCCAGCCGAAACCAGGAAGGTGCGGGAGCGGCGGGGCACCTATCCGTACTGGTTCTACCTGCCTGCGGCGATTATCTTCACCATCTTCTTCCTCATTCCGACCATCGTCTCCTTTTACTTCTCTTTCACTCGGTGGGATCTGTTCACTTCGACCTGGATTGGGCTCGACAACTATGTGCTCTTCTTCAATGAACAGGCGCTGATCATCGGTCTCCGCAACACGTTGATTTATGCCACCACGACGTCCGGGCTCAAGGTTGTTCTTGGCATGCTCCTCGCCGTGCTGCTGACCTCGAAGATCATTGCCCGCGGCTACCTGAGGTCGGTCATCTTCTTCCCTGTGCTAGTCAGCACGGTCGGAGTCGGTCTAACCTTCAGCGTCTTGATGAACCCTACAAAGGGCCTCATCAACAACGCGC
>JBKOZG010000122.1:0-17162 GCA_046725775.1 Actinomycetota bacterium
GTTCCCACCGCCGGCACAGGTGATGGCCCAATCTGGTGCGTCCGGCGGTCGGGACGGGAGTCGCAGTCCGGTTATTGCCCGAGCGCATCACGGCTCGGTCAGCAAGGAACAGCGCGCCCAGATCGAGAACGAGCTCAAGAACGGCCAGCTGCCATGTGTCGTGGCGACGTCGTCGCTCGAGCTGGGGATCGATATGGGCGCGGTCGATGTCGTGGTGCAAGTCGAGGCTCCACCCTCGGTGGCCAGCGGGCTGCAGCGCGTCGGCCGGGCAGGACATCACGTGGGCGCGACATCTCGTGGAGTGTTCTTTCCCAACCATCGGGGAGATCTCATCGCGTCGGCAGTGGTCGTCGAACGGATGCGACAAGGTGCGATCGAGGAAGTCGTGGAGCTACGCAACCCACTTGACGTGCTCGCCCAGCAGATTGTGGCAATCGTCTCGGTCGAGGACGCCAAGGCAGAGGAGCTGTACGCGCTGGTGCGCAAGGCGAGCAGCTTCCGCCAATTGCCCTACAGCGCCTATGAGGCCGTGCTCGACATGCTGAGCGGCCGCTATCCCAGCGAGCAGTTCGCGGAGCTCAGGCCGCGCCTGATCTGGCACCGGGATACCGGCGTGCTTGTTGCTCGTCCCGGCGCGCAACGGCTTGCAGTGACCTCCGGAGGCACGATCCCTGATCGCGGGCTTTTTGGAGTCTTTCTGGTCGGTGAGGGGAATGCATCGGGGCGGCATGATCCTGGCCGTCGAGTCGGCGAGCTCGATGAGGAGATGGTCTACGAGACTCGGGTCGGCGACATCTTCACCTTGGGCACCACGAGCTGGCAGGTCGAGCAAATCACCCATGATCAGGTACTGGTCTCCCCAGCCCCGGGCAGTCCAGGACGACTGCCGTTCTGGAAGGGCGATGCACCAGGTCGGCCGTTGGAGCTGGGACGCGCCTACGGCAGGTTCGTCCGCGAGGTAGGTACGCTGCAGCCGGCCGCTGCGAGAGTTCGACTGCGCGAGTCCGGGCTAGACGAATTTGCCGCCAACAACTTGGTCTCTTATCTAGCCGAGCAGCAGGCAGCCACTGGAGCGCTGCCGACCGATCAGACCGTGGTTGTGGAGCGGTTCCGCGATGAGCTCGGGGACTGGCGAGTCTGTGTGCATTGTCCGCTGGGTACCGGTGTCCTCAGCCCGTGGGCGCTTGCCGTCGAGCGATCTGCGCGGGAACGCTACGGCATGGATGTGCAAGCGACAGCGACCAACGACGGCATGGTGCTACGCATCCCTGACACCGAGTCGGAGCCGCCAAGCGCCGAGTTGATCATCTGTGACCCGGAGTCCATCGAATCGATCGTCAGCGACGAGGTGGGCTCGTCTGCCCTCTTCGCCGCCCGCTTCCGAGAAAATGCGGCCCGAGCGCTGCTGCTCCCAAGGCGTGATCCGAGGTCACGCTCTCCGTTGTGGCAGCAGCGAATGCGCTCGGCCCAACTGCTGACCGTTGCCGCGCAATATCCAGAGTTTCCGATCGTGCTCGAGACCATGCGCGAATGCCTGAATGACGTCTTCGATCTCGATGGCCTGCTCGAGGTGCAACGGCAGGTCGCGGCCCGGTCGCTCCGCATTGTCGAGGTTGAGACAAGGGAGCCGTCTCCCTTCGCCCGCTCACTCCTCTTCGGCTACGTCGGTGCATTTGTGTACGAGGGTGACGTGCCGCTCGCGGAACGGAAGGCCGCAGCCCTCTCGCTCGATGCCACGCTGCTGGCTGAGTTGCTCGGCAAGGATGGCATCAAGCAGCTCCTGGATGCCAATGTCATCGCCAGCATCGAGGCCGACCTCCAATGCCTCAGCGCCGATCGACAGGTAGCCACGGTGGAGCAAGCGTTTGACTTGCTGCGCACGGCCGGCCCATTTGCTCAGATGGAGCTGGCCGAACGTGCTGCTCCTGGGCTCGACGTCGCCGACGTAATCGAGACGCTGCTCAGCGATCGCCGCGTGGTGGAGCTGCGGATTGCCGGGCAAGCGATGCTGGCGGTGGCTGAGGACATTCCGCGCCTCCGCGACGGCCTGGGAGTTCCGGTCCCGCCCGGAGTGGCAGCCACGTTCACCGAGCCCGCCGCACACCCCATCGATGATCTTGTGCTGCGTTGGGCTCGCACCCACGGTCCGTTCGTCGCCTCATCGATCGCGCAACGCTACGGGTTGGGACGCGCGGTAGCTGAGGCAGCCTGCGACGGGCTGGTCGCAGAGGGCACTTTGGTCGCTGGTTCCTTCGTCGATATGGCGGGGGAGGCGGCCAACGAACGCCGCCAGTACTGCCACAGCCAAGTCCTGGCGTTGATCAAGAGGCGGACGCTTGCGCTGCTGCGCAAGGACGTCGAGCCCGTCGAGCAGGTGGCCTTTGCTCGGTTCCTTGCCGAGTGGCAGGGCGTCGGCAAGGGCGGCCGCGGCGTCGATGCCGTGCTTGGGGCAATTGAGCAGCTCTCTGGCTATCCGATGCCCGCCAGTGCCGTGGAGTCGATGATCTTGCCGGCACGGGTGGCCGATTACAAGCCTTCGATGCTCGATGAGCTGACCGCCAGTGGTGAGATCTATTGGGTCGGAGATGGGCAGATCGGTGATTCCGACGGCTGGGTGCGCTGGTACATCGCTGATCAGCAACCGCATCCTTCGCGAGGCGAGCCAGCTCAGTATCGCAGCCAGGAACTTCTTGCCGCCCTTGCAAGCGGCGGTGCCTACTTCTTCGACACCTTGCTACCCGCCGGGTTGCCGATCACCGAACGCTCGCAGTACGTCGATGCATTGTGGGAGCTGGTCTGGGCCGGCCTGGTGACCGGAGACACCTTTGCGCCGGTTCGCAATCTCGCTGTGAGTGGAGCCCACAGGAGACCCAGTCGGCCCACCGCAAGGACGCATCGCACGCGGCTTGCTGGCGGAGGCCTCGGCCAACCGGCTCGAACGCTCCGGTTCACGACCCCGACGACGGCGGGTCGCTGGTCGCTGGTTCAGCGATCATCATTGTCACCGTCGGACCGCTTGGCCTCGGACATTTTCGCGCAGCTGGACCGGTACGGAGTGGTGACGCGGGGCAGCGTCCTCACCGAGAATGCGGAAGGCGGCTTCGGCGCCGCCTACCGAGCGCTCAGTTCCCTCGAGGAAGCAGGCCAATGTCGCCGTGGCTACTTTGTCGAAGGCCTGGGCGCGGCTCAGTTCGCATTGACCGGTGCCGTAGATCGACTGCGCAGCCATCAGCAAGGACCCGCCGAATCTGATGCCGTCGTGCTGGCTGCCTGTGATCCCGCCAATCCGTACGGTGGCGCGCTTCCGTGGCCTGATCGAGAGGGCCACCGCCCGGGCCGCAAGGCTGGTGCGCTGGTTGTGTTGGTCGGCGGCGCTCTGACCTTTTACGTCGAGCGTGGTGGCAAGACGCTGCTGTCGTTCACTGAAGATTCTGCCCGTCTTGAGCCTGCCGCGGCGGCATTGGCTAGGTCAGTGCAGCAAGGACTGCTGGGAAAGTTGACCTTGGAACGGGCCGACGGAGCGCACGTCTTCGGTTCGGTTCGTGTAAGTGAGGCACTGCAGAATGCCGGCTTCCGCATGACACCGCAAGGACTGCGGCTAAGGCCGAACGTCTAGTCCCAGTGCCCCACCATGGCAACGGTGGCCGAACCCGCTCAGGCGGCCGCCTGTGCCATCGCGCGGACACTCGGCAAGGCGGTGACACGTTCGTAGCTCGCCATCTTCTCGCTAACCACGTTGAGCACCACCGAGAGCGGCAGATCCAGCGCCGCACAGATCGCGGCTAGCAGCTCGCTCGACGCTTCCTTCTGGCCACGCTCAACCTCGGAGAGATATCCCAGACTGACGCGAGCGTTTCTGGACACCTCTCGCAGCGTCTTTCCCTGCGAGACGCGCTCCTCCCGGAGCGACTCACCGATGAGCTCGCGCACCAGCACCGGCTTCACCGAGAGTTCCTCCGATCGCATATGGAAACTGTACCCATCCTCACGGACAACACCAGAGCGGACCACGCTCAGGTCTCGGTCGCGTCGCTCACACCCCGAGGAAAGCACTCTTCGAGCCAAGGGCATCGGCCAGGAGTGCCAGCGCAGCCACGGCTGCTTGCTGCCGGATCGCGGCACGCTCCCCCTGCAGCGAAAGCTCTTTGACTTGCAACACACCGCTTGCATGATGACAGACGGCCACGTATACCTGACCGACCGGGTGGCCATCCTGAGCGTCTGGCCCGGCGACCCCGGTGGTCGACACGCCCCAATCAGCGTCACATCGTTGCGCCACCCCCCGGGCCATCTCGGCAGCGGTTCGTTCGGCAACCGGACCGAGCTCTGCCAAGGTGGCCGCATCCACTCCCGCAAGGGTTGCCTTGAGTCGGGTGGCGTAGCTGATCACGCCACCTAGGTAGCTGGCCGAGGCACCGGGTACATCGGTCAGCAGCTCTGCGACCATTCCCCCGGTCAGCGACTCTGCAGTTGCCAGAGTCTCACCCCGACGGTCCAGCTGGGCAAGAACACGTGCGGCTAGTGCGGACCTCATCGCCTCGCGTGCGCCCGCCGTCGGAGCCGAAAAGCCTCGCGTACATAGTCCAGGCCGGTAACTATGGTGATCACCCAGGCGACCGCCATGACCACGACGGCGACGACATGAGCTTGCGGCGGCAGCGGGAGCAGATACAGGATCACTGCAATGGCCTGGGTCGCGGTCTTGATCTTGCCGCCGCGACCGGCCGCCATGACACCGTAGCGGAGCACCACGAAACGCATGATCGTGATACCCCACTCGCGGACCAAGATCGTGACGGTGACCCACCACGGAAGTTCATCGATGATCGACAAGCCAATGAAAGCCATACCGGTCAGTGCCTTGTCGGCAATCGGATCGGCGAGCTTGCCAAAACGGGTGATGGTGTTGTGCTTACGTGCCAGGTGCCCATCCAGCAGGTCGGTCAAGATCGCCACGGTAAAGGTCACGGCAGTCAGGAACCGCCACCCTGGCTCCTGCGGATGGACCAGGAGCATCCACGCGAAGACGGGGACAAGGATGATGCGAAACGCGGTCAGAGCGTTCGGCACATTCCACGGACTCGTCTCCGGTTCGGCCATAGGACCCACGGGGTGGGTCTCACTCGGTGCCAGAGCATCAGGATCGGGCCTGTGCGGGAACTCCTCAGATCTCGCATCTGCTCGATGCTCGTCGTCGATCATGGTGAACTGAGTTCTCGCCCACTGATCGATGGCGCCCGCCGGTCGAGAATCGTGGAGGCAACCAGATCCGCGCCATCGGTGTCAGCGACAACGGCGTCCACCAAGTCACCTGGCTTGAGTCGGTCGGCAGTGATCAAACGAACGTTGCCGTCGACCTCTGGTCCTTGGTGAGCAGCGCGCCCGAGGCTCTCTCCATCAACTTCCTCGACGAGCACCTGCACCTTCTCGCCGATCCTTGCCTCTGCCCGCTGGCTGACCAGCTCGTCCGCCAGATCGGCCACCCGTTCGCGCCGGGCCGCGATCTCCTCTGGAGGATGCCGCCCATCGAGGCGGACTGCATCCGTACCGTCCTCGGCTGAGTAGCCGAAGACACCGATGGCATCCAATTCCGCCGCGGCCAGAAACTCACACAGCACATCGACGTCGGCCTCGGTCTCACCCGGAAAGCCGCAGATCACGTTGCTGCGGATGCCTGCGGCCGGCGCCAGCCGCCGGATGGACCGAATCAAGCCAAGGAATGACTCGGCGCCCCCAAAACGTCGCATCCGTCGCAGCACGCTGGGCGCGGCGTGCTGGAAAGACAGATCGAAGTAGGGAACCACCTTCGGAGTACTCGCCATCACCTCAATCAGGCTGGGCCTGATCTCGGCCGGCTGCAAGTACGAGACCCGAATCCAGGACAGTCCATCAACCTCGGCCAAGCCTGTCAGCAGACGCTCAAGAAGGCGGATGTCACCGAGATCCTTCCCGTAGGAAGAGGAGTTCTCGCTGACCAGAAAAACCTCACGAACGCCCTGGTCGACCAGCCAAGCCGCTTCAGCCAAGATGTCAGCAGGTTGCCGCGAGAGGTACGCCCCCCGGAATGTTGGAATCGCGCAAAACGTACAGCGCCGGTCGCAGCCAGAAGCGATCTTCAGCGGCGCCGACGGACCGCCGTCGAGCCGGCGACGGAAAACGCGTGGTCCGCTTGCCGGGCCCACTGGACGCGAGCGCACTGCCGCATGCCCCGGGATGGTTGCACTATCTGCAACGGCTGGACGTGCCGCGGGAGCCAGTGGCAACAAGGCGCGGCGATCACGCGGCAGATGAGCTTGGTGACGTTCGCCCGCCAAGATCCCCCGCAGTCGAGCAGCGATATCGGCATAAGTGTCGAATCCGAGGACGGCATCAGCTTCAGGCATGGCCTCTGCCAACTCGTGACCGTAGCGCTCTGCTAGACACCCGACGGCCACGACGGCCTTTGCGCGACCGGCCTTCTTGAGGTCACCAGCGGCGAGCAGCGTGTCAATCGAGTCCTTCTTGGCGGCCTCGATGAACCCGCAGGTATTGACCATCACTGCGTCTGCGGTACGCGGATCGGCCGCCACCGTGAAGCCATCGCGCTCCAGCAGCGCAGCAAGTTCCTCCGAGTCGACCTCGTTGCGCGCACAGCCGAGTGTGATGACGTGCACTGCCGTCGGCTGGGAGGTCGATTCTGGACCCTGACTGGCAGCCAGGACGGCGGGGTCGGCGGACATATGCATGGCCGTCCCAGTATGACCGATTATCGGCTGCCCAAGCGCTGCCCGGTTCCTTGGGCCACGGTGAATGGGATCGCGAGCGTCGGTAGATCGCTTCCACACGCGATTGCGCGAGCGATCAAGATTAGGGCCACTCTGGCTAGCCGACCCTCAGGTTCTCCAACACTGCATCCAGTTCGTCAGGTGTGACCAGAACGTCGCGCGGCTTCGATCCCTCGGAAGGTCCGACAATGCCGCGAGTTTCCAGGATGTCCATCAGCCGGCCTGCTTTTGCAAATCCGACACGAAGCTTGCGTTGCAACATCGAGGTCGAGCCGAGCTGCAGCGTCACTACCAGTTCTACCGCCTGCAGCACCAGCCCCAGATCGTCGCCGATGTCCTCAGCCACCCTGGTGGAAGCCTCTGTTGCCAGCGTCACATCTTCGCGATATGTGGGCGTGAGCTGCCCGCTCACATGGCCCACCACACCTCTGATTTCGTTCTCGGTGACCCAGGCGCCCTGAATCCGGATTGGCTTGCTTGACCCCATGGGAAGGAAGAGACCGTCGCCCTGGCCGACCAGCTTCTCCGCACCAGGCTGATCCAAGATCACTCTGGAGTCGGTCATCGAAGATGTCGCGAAGGCCAGCCGGCTGGGCACGTTTGCCTTGATCAGCCCAGTGACGACATCGGTGCTGGGGCGCTGCGTAGCTAGCACCAGGTGAATTCCCGCTGCCCGCGCCAGCTGGGTGATGCGGACGATGGAGTCCTCGACGTCGCGAGGGGCCACCATCATCAGGTCCGCCAGCTCATCCACGATCACCACAAGGTATGGATAGGGCATCACCACACGGCTGGGCGATGCGTCCAGCGGAGGGGACAACTCTGCAGTGCTTCCGGCGTCGGGCGCCGAGGGCTTGATGGCACCCGTCCGCACCGCCTTGTTGAAGTCGTCGACATGCTTGAAACCGAATGCGGCAAGATCGTCGTATCGCATGTCCATCTCACGGACGACCCACTGCAGTGCTTCGGCAGCCCTCTTGGGATGGGTGATGATCGGCGTCACGAGGTGCGGGATTCCCTCGTATGCGGTCAGCTCAACTCGCTTCGGGTCGACCAAGAGCATCCTCACCTCGTCCGGTGTGGCCCGCATCATGATCGAGGTGATGATTGAGTTGACGAAGCTCGATTTGCCGGATCCCGTAGCACCGGCGACCAGCAAGTGTGGCATCTTGGCCAAGTTGGCCACGACGAAACCGCCCTCGACGTCTTTACCGAGTCCGACCGTCATCGGATGATGATCATTCCGGGCACGGGCTGAGCGCAGCACATCCCCTAGCGAAACAACTTCTTTGTCGCTGTTGGGAATCTCGATGCCGATAGCGGACTTCCCGGGGATCGGCGACAGGATGCGCACATCGGCGCTTGCTACCGCGTACGCGATGTTGCGGCTCAGCGCCGTGACCTTCTCCACTTTCACGGCCGGACCAAGCTCAACCTCGTATCGGGTGACGGTCGGACCGCGGCTGTACCCGGTGACGTGTGCGTCGATCTCAAACTGGAGCAGCACTTCACTCAGCTGATGCACAACGCCGTCGGAGGCATTGGTACGTGCCTTGTGTACGCTGCCGTGCTTCAGAGTGGCCGGATCGGGAAGCAGATACTGCACATCGCCGGACAACTGGAGTTGCTCCACACGCTGTGGGGTCGGCGTGTGCGGCGGCGCCTCCAGCTCCTCGCCATCGGTGCCGTGCACAGTGACGCCTGGCGGCAGTCCGGCGGTTATCGTACGACGTGCTTCCGAAGATCCACCACCCTCGGCGCTATCCGGCACCGAATCCGGCGCATCGACCGCCCCGCTGCCGGCTGACCCGCCCCGATCACCGATCACCGGAGTGTCGTAGGCCTGATTGCCGCGGTACTCCAGTTCGGGCACAACTTGACCGTCGATGATCACCGGCCGATGTCGCAGCCGAGCTCGAGCCGAACGCAGGCGATCGGGGATCTGATGCAACGGAACACCAGAGACAACGATCACGCCGAAAAGCAGCAACAAGATCAATAATGGCACCGCGACATAGACCGTCATGAGGTCAGAGAGCAGACTGGAGGAGATGTAGCCAATGATGCCGCCGGCATCGCGGAGCCGTTCCGGCTCGTTGGTCCGCGGCAGTCCGCGCGCAACGTTGATCAAGCCCAGCAGACCGAGCAGGAACGCGCTCCAGCCGATTACTTGGCGTCCAAGGGGACCGTTACGGTCGGGGTGCCGGAGAGTCCGCCAGCCCATGAGCGCCAACAGAATCGGAGCCACGTAGCTGAGGGTGCCGATGGCGCTTGCGACACCAATGGCGACGACATTCCCCACCACGCCTGGCAACCCCCACCAGACTGCTGCGCCGACAACAATTGCGCTGCCAAGCAGGAACAGGCCGACTCCGTCGCGCCGCAGGACTGGGTCAACATCCCTTACCCCTGGTCCGATTCGTCGCACTACGTTGCCCAGGGCGTGGGCGAGACCGGCCAGGATCGCGGCAATTCCGAGTAGGAGCTGATCGAAGAGGGACCGGCGGGTGCGACGGCTTCTGGAGCGGCTGGTGCCAGATCGCTTGCCCCGCGAGCTCGCCGGAGCCGCAACTGTTGGTGAAGATTTGTTGCTTCCCCTTGACCGCGGTTTGGCACGCTGGGATGAGCCAGATCTGTTGCGGGGCCGCGGTGGGGAAGACGCGCGGGTCGCCATGGTTGCGAGGCTACAAGATCAATCGCCCGATGGAGGGGTCACACGCCGCGCTCAGTCTGGATCGCGAGATGCTCCCGCAACCGCCACAGATGGTCTGTGGGCCCAATGCCGCTGCCAAGGGGGAAGCCGGCAGCGATGGCTCCGGTGACGTAGGCCTTCGCCAGCGTCATTGCCTCCGGCAGACTGTGGCCGAGCGCAAGCTGGCTCGCGAGGGCCGAGGCAAGCGTGCATCCCGTCCCGTGAGTGTGCCGATTGTCGTCTCGAGCGGCGGTGTAGCTGAAATGCTCGCCATCCTGGCTCTTCAAGTAATCGATCGCGTCACCCGCGCCATGCCCGCCCTTGATCAGAACCCATTGCGGGCCGCAGCCAAGCAAGAGATCGGCAAGCGCGGCCGCCGGCGTCTCAACGGAACGTTCAGTCAGCACTGCGGCTTCGTCGAGATTGGGAGTGATCACCGTGGCGTGTGGAAACAATTGGGTGCGGAGCGCTCCGACTGCCGCCTCATCGATCAGCTGATCACCATGCTTGCTCACTGATACCGGGTCGACGACCAGCGGCACTCGCGGATCAAGATCAGCAATAAGATCAGCGACGCATGCCACAGTTTCCGCGTTGCCGAGCATGCCGACCTTCACCGCATCCACGCCGATGTCGTCAACCACGCTGCGGAACTGTGCCCGGATCGCATCCGGCGGCAACGGCCAGATGCCCTGTACACCGATCGAGTTCTGGGCAGTGACGGCCGTGAGGACGGTCATGCCATGTACGCCGTGGGCCAACATGGTCTTGAGATCGGCCTGGATGCCAGCTCCCCCGCCGGAATCTGATCCAGCAATAGTAAGGACTCGAGCCGTGGGCAGGGTCATCTGCGCGGCTCCGATGCTTTCAGATCATCCGCGCTGCTAGCGTCGGTTGTGCGAGTGCCACGGGAACCGAAGTGGTCGAAGCCCGCGGGTGATTCCCAGGCCGCGCCATCCACCAAGACGCCGGGATGATCAACATCTGCTCGGCCTACGTCGCCAATTACTAGCCAGCCCGCCGGCACTGCCTCCGGTGCCGGAAAAGTAGCCGCCAAGGCGTGGTCCTCGCCGCCGGTGAAAACAAAGGTGTACGGATCCGCGCCAGTGGCCGCGGCCACTGCTTGGAGTGGTTCCGCCACCTCAAAAGCGTCCCGACGCAGCTCGATCATTACGCTCGAAGCCTGTGCCACATGGCCCAGGTCGGCGAGTAAGCCGTCCGAGATGTCGATCATTGAGGTCGCCCCCGCTCTCGCCGCAACAGCTCCAGCGCCATAGCTGACCTCAGGTACCCGGTGCGCCTCGACCAGGACGCGAGGCGAACGGAAGCCCCTTCCGAGTACCACGAGACCCGCAGCGGCCCAGCCCAGCCGACCATGGATGGCGACCAGATCGCCTGGCCGTGCTCCCGACCGCAAAACCGGATCGCGGCCCTCCAGCGACCCCATGGTCGTAACAGCAACTGTGATGTCCCGAGCTCTGGTCACGTCACCTCCAAGCAGGCTCACCCCGGCAGCCTGGCTTTCGTGGGCGAGGCCGTCGGCGAAATCGAGCACCCAGCCCAACGGCAGGTCGGCAGGCGCGGAAAAGCCCACCAAGAGGCCCGTTGCTCGCGCCCCCATCGCTTCAATATCGGCGATGTTGACCGCGACCGCCTTGCGTCCGACGTCGCGAGCCTCTGACCAATTGCGTCGAAAGTGCACCCCCTCAACGAGCACGTCCACCGACGTAGCCACCGCATCACCGATAGCCAGGACTGCTGCATCGTCCCCTGGGCCTACTCGGACGTCGGCCCCGAGCGACACTCCTTTGGTGATTGCCGCGATCAATGGGAACTCCCCAACCTCGGCCAGTGTGGCGGTGCGGCTGAGATTCACCGGAACCTCCCGCGCTCCCGCGTACCCGCAGCGCCCTCGGACGATGTAGCGTGACGCACATCGGCGAGCGTACGCGGTATCCGGCCAAGGACTGACGACGCACCTGACACTGAGAAGACACCGCTGTCCTGGAACGCAGGAGGTACCACTCGATGGTCGTACAGGCATACATCTTGGTCCAGACCAACGTAGGAAAGGCGGCCGAGGTGGCCCACGCAATTGGCGCCATTCAAGGTGTCACGCTGGCTGAAGATGTAACCGGTCCTTACGACGTCATCGTGCGCGCCGAGGCGGGCAGTGTCGACGAGCTGGGCCAACTGGTGGTCGCGAAGGTACAAGCCGTCCCTGGCATCACTCGCACCGTGACCTGTCCAGTCGTTCACATCTAATCTTAGAGCTGCCCGCGCATCGCGCTCTGTTTGATTGTTCGGTCCGCTCGCTGCGATGTTCCTCGCAGCTATTAGCGGAGGCCAATTGGACGACGCAGCGCCAATGTGATCAATCGTTCGACCAGTTCCGAATAAGGCACACCGCTGGCGGCCCACATGCGCGGGAACATTGAGTGCTGGGTGAAGCCGGGCATTGTGTTTATCTCGTTGATCACGACCTGTCCTTGGTGTGTCACGAAGACGTCGACCCGAGCGAGACCCTCGCAGCCAATCGCCTCAAAGGTCCGAACCGCTAGCTCCTGGATCTCACTCGCCAGCTCAGGCCGGACCTCTGCCGGCACATCAAGATCAACTTGCTCCTCCGGCAGATACTTAGCCTTGAAGTCGTAGAAGCCCGACTCGCTGTGCACGCGGATCTCGGCAACCACGCTTGCCAGCGGCGGCCCTCCGTCAAGATCAGCCAGCACGCCGCACTCAAGCTCGCGAGCGCCGACAAAACCCTGTTCGACAATGATCTTGGGGTCGAACGCCTGCGCGACTTGGATGGCCTGCTCGAGCTGCGCGGGATCGTCCACCTTTGAGATACCCAAGCTTGATCCGCCCCGGGACGGCTTGACGAAAACCGGGTAGTGCAGCGCCGCGACGGCTTCCAGGCAAGCAGTCTTGTCGTGGCGCCACTCCGCCGGAGTGACCGGGACGAACGGTCCAACCGGCAGCCCGCATGCGGCGAGCACCAGTTTCATGTAGTGTTTGTCCATCCCGACGGCGCTGGCCAACACACCGGCGCCGACGTAGCGGGTGCCCATCATTTCGAAGAGGCCCTGGATGGTGCCATCCTCACCGAACGGCCCGTGCAACAGCGCGAGCGCGACGTCGACCGGGCCGAGCTGGGACAAAGCCGACTGCTCGCGTACCGCCAGTTCACTACCGCTGGAAACCCGCATCAGCAATGCCTCAGCCGCGTTCTCGCTGAGTTCCGGCAACGTGCCGTCGGTCACAGCCAGCCGGCTGATGGTATCGGGATCCACGAATATCCACCGCCCGGTACGCGTGATACCGATGCCGATTACATCAAAGCGGTCCCGATCCAAGGCGTTGAGTACTCCCGCCGCGGTCAGGCAGGACACGCCGTGCTCGCTGCTCGTTCCGCCGAATACCACCGCCACTCGGTGACGGGAACCATTGGCCACAGGAACGCTCGGCTGGCTCTCACTCACGATCCTCGACCTTATCCGGGTGCGGCGGCTCGTGCCGCGAAGTCGTCAGACTTGGGCTGTGATCAACCAGCAACCACCGGAGAGCTCGCGGTTACCCCGCTGGCAACTCGAAACAGTGGCGGTCACCGCCGGCCGCCCCGAGCGCGTGGTGGACGCGCCGTTGAATCCGCCGGTGGTTTTCGCCTCCACCTATGTCGGCGCGCACGAGACGAGCGCTGCCAGCCTCGGGTACGGCCGCTACGGCAACCCGACGTGGCTAGCGCTGGAGCAGGCGATTGGCGCTTTGGAGGGCGGCCAGGCGCTTAGCTTTGCCTCAGGAATGGCCGCAGCCCATGCTGTGCTCGAACTCGTGCCGCCCAGTGGTGTCGTCGTCATTCCCGATAACTGCTACCTCGGGGTAGCTGACGCTGTCGAACGACGGGCCACGAGGTATCGCTGGCAGATACGGCGGGTCAACGTCGCCGACACCACAGCTGTTCTGGCGGCCGCCGAGGGCGCCGATGTGGTGTGGATCGAATCACCCACCAATCCATCGATCGAGGTGGCCGATCTCCCCACACTTGGCAGCCATCTCGGCGACAACTCTCTTTTCGTCGTAGACAACACCTTCGCAACTCCCCTGCTGCAACGTCCACTGGAGGTTGGTGCCGACATCGTGCTGCATTCGGCCACCAAGCTGCTCTCGGGCCATTCCGACGTACTACTCGGCGCCCTCGTGACCAAAGCTGACGACTCACGCACATTCGATGCACTGGACGTAATGCGCCGCTCCTTCGGCGCGTGTCCTGGTCCGATGGAGGCCTATCTTGCGCTCCGTGGCTTGCGTACGCTGCCGTTGCGCCTCGCACAGGCTCAGGCGAGCGCCCACGTTCTGGCCGAACGACTGGCTGGACACGAGTGCGTGCAGCGCGTGCGGTTTCCCGGACTTCCCAGCGATCCTGGTCACGACCTAGCCCGGCGAACGATGTCTGGCTTTGGCTCGTTGATCTCAATCGATCTGCCCGACGTGAGGACGGCCGAGGCGTTCGTCGATGGCTGCTCGCTCTGGGTGTTGGCCACCAGTCTGGGCGGAGTCGAGTCCACCTTCGAGCGACGGCGGCGCTGGCAAGGCGAACACCAGTCGGTACCCGAAGGTCTGGTGCGGATGTCTGTTGGGATCGAGCATGTCGAGGACCTCTGGACTGACCTTGCTCAGGCTCTTGATCGCCTGCCGTCCTGTTAGTAACGCTCCGGTTTGGCCGAGCGAGACATCAGTGTCGTGATCATCTCGACCGGCGTCAGCTCGCCGGCAATGACAGCGGCCACGTTCTCAACGATGGGCATTTCAATCTGATGCTTGGCAGCAAGCTCGGTGATCGATGCGCACGACTTCACGCCTTCGGCGACCTGCCGTGTCGATGCGGTGATCTCGGCGACGGTGCGTCCTTTCCCGAGCTCCTCACCGAACGTCCGGTTGCGCGACAGCGGAGATGAGCAGGTCGCCACAAGATCGCCAAGGCCAGCCAGCCCTGAGAAAGTGTAGGGGTCAGCGCCCAGCGCCAACCCAAGTCGACTGATCTCCGCCAGCCCTCTGGTGATCACCGAGGCCGTGGCATTCGCGCCTAAGCCGAGCCCCATCGCCATGCCAACCGCCAGCGCGATGACGTTTTTGGTTGCCCCGCCGAGCTCGCATCCGATGACATCAGTGTTGGTGTACGCACGGAAACGTGCGGTGTGACATGCCGCCTGGAAAGCCTCGGCGGTCGCCAACAAGATACTTGCCACCACACTTGCGGACGGCTGCCGCTCGGCAATCTCACGCGCCAGATTTGGGCCGGTGACGATCACAATCCGTTCAGCCGCGATACTGCCAGCCTCCGCGATCACCTCGCTCATCCGCAACCCAGTCCCAAGCTCTATTCCCTTTGCCAAGCTCACCACGATGGCGTCCGCCGGGATGCGCCATTGAGTGAGGTTGCCCCGGAGTGCCTGCGCGGGCACGGCCAGCACCACGAACTCAGCCCCCGCCATGGCTTCATCAGGATCGCTGACTGCCTTCAAGGACGCCGGCAGCGGCAAGTCCGGGAAGTAGTCCGGGTTTCGGTGTTCGATGTTGATCTTGTCAGCGAGTTCGGGGCGCCGGGCCCAGAGAGTCACCTGATTACCAGCGTCGGATACCACCATCGCAAAAGCGGTGCCCCAGGAACCAGAGCCCATCACAGCGACGCGGGTCCGGCGCTCGGCGGCGGCTGTCTCGCTCATGTTCGTTCTCCGGTCGCCTTATCGTTTTCTGGTTCGTAGCGCTGGGCCGGCGGTGTCGCCTCGCGTAGCTCCGCAACCAGAGCAGTGATGGCGTCCATGATTCTCGTCGTCGCCTCATCGAGCGTGGCCGCAGTCACCGGCTTCCGGAGGAGATCGTCAAGCGAGACCGGGTCGCCCGCAGCGACTCGCAGGGTCTTGCGCGGGAAAAGCCTGGGGAAGTGTGGCTCCCGACCCGGCATCAGCTCTTGGGCACCCCACTGTCCGATCGGCACGACAGGACTGCCGGTCGTGAATGCTAGCCGCGCCGCGCCAGTCTTTCCGCGCATCGGCCACAGCTCCGGATCTCGGGTAATCGTTCCCTCCGGGTAGATCACGAGCGCACGGCCTTCCTCGATTGCTCGCGCCGCAGCAATGAGCGCGTCCTTGGAATGCGCAGACTCGCGCTGAACAGGAACCTGCCCGGAAGCCGCGATAATGCGCCCGACCACCGGAATCTCGAACACTGACGCTTTCGCCAAGAACCGCGGCCAGCGTCCGGAGAACGCAAGAAACTGCCCGACAGCCAGCGGATCCGCGTTGGAGATGTGGTTCGCCACGAAGATCACTCCGCCGGTCTGCGGCACCTTGTCCTGCCATCTCCAATCCCGCTTTGTCAATGGCCTCATGATCGCGTTGAGTAGCCGGACGACGGTCGAGATCGTTTGTCCCCCGGGCTCCTGATTGACCTGCGACAGCCTGAGTTCTGTGTGCCGACTTGCGGCGGCATTCTCGGCCATCAACACCTCAGTCTCGGTGAATGGGTCCTGCTGGTCCACGCTCGGTCGGCTCGGGTTGGCTCACTGCGCGATGAGTGGCTTCACCCTACGGGATCGCGGCAGCGGTGGGATCAACGCCGACGCGTAGCGTCGCAATTAACATCGGATCGCAAACGACCACGCGCTGTCATCCCTGAGAGGAGATCTCCAGCGTGCCTGTTGACACCGACACCGAATGACGGCCCGCTCGTCGGCTGCGGCGGTGACTGCCATCAAACCGATGGTGCATGCCAAGTCTCGACTCGCCGTACCCACGCCCTTGCGCCGCCGGCTCGCTTGGACGATGGCGCTGGACACCCTGTCCGCGCTATGTCGCGCGCTGCCCCATGTGCTGGTCGTCAGTGATCAGCCCGCTTTGGAGGCGCGACTGCGCCGAGCAAGTCTTGCGGTGGAAGTCATCAGCGAATCTGGCCACGTTGGTATAAATTCGGCCCTCACTCGAGGCGCGTTGCGCCTCCATGCACAGGGATTCACTTCAATCTTGGCCTGTGTCGGTGATCTTCCTGCCTTGCGGTCGGAATCTGTCGGCCGGGTCCTTGATGCCTCGCGCGATCATCCACGATCTTTTGTCGCTGATGCATCAGGCGTCGGGACCACCATGCTCGTAGCACACGATGTCGATCTGACGCCACAGTTCCAGGGTCGGTCGGCTGCAGCCCACCATGCTTCTGGCGCGGTGAGTCTTGCTGCCGAAGCGATCGGATCGCCGGTTGCCGATGCCCGTTGCGATGTCGATACCGAAGCAGATCTGGCGGCGGCAATCGAGCTGGGCGTGGGTCCGGCAACCAGCGCACTTATTGACCATGAGACGGGTCGACTCGGCCGCTATCTCTTGATCACCGCGACGCAATGGAGCAATGCGGACGGAGACCAGCTGGCTGTCACCGCATCCGGAACACGAATCGTTTTACCGGCTGACGCCCTCCGCGGCGAACTTCGACACGCCCAGCTTGGCCAGCGCCTTCATGCAGTGGAGGCCGATGGCCGGGTGTTGTCGGTTTGGCTCTAGCTACTTCGACCTGAAAAGGTCGAGGCGTGTCGAGCGGTGAATATGCCTTTGACAAGGGAGAATGGTCCCAACCCCTTGGGCTAGAAGGGATCGGGACCATTCATGTTGCGTACGGTAGGCGATCAGCCGACGTTGTGGGAAGCGATTTTGCCGGAGGAG
>JBKOZG010000440.1:0-10875 GCA_046725775.1 Actinomycetota bacterium
GTTGACCAACTTGGGATCTTCAGCCGCCAGCGCGGCTTCCATCTGCTCGAGAAGCCGCTGCTCCTCATCTGAGAGGGCCACTAGCCACCTCCCAAGGGTCTCGTCGTACGCGTGCCGTCATGATACGCCTCTCACACGGAATGAGGAGATTCGATCTCTTTTGGATACCGAATACCCACTGACGTGTGACTTGTGCACCACGCCTCGTCCTTGGCTGGGCGATGTGGCTCTAGTTTAGGTTGCAGCACTGGGTATGGGAAACCCGGTCCGCTAAGTAGCGGGCGTGTCATTTTTCGACTACAACCGGCGGGTCAGCACAGCTCTCTGAACCGCACTCGGCCCGAATTTTCCGACCGCCGCATCCATGGCGAGATCAGCTTCTCGCCACCCGCGCTCTGGGTCGGTCAGTTGTGGTTGCCGGTAGACACGATGCCGATCCACGAGGTGCTCCACCCGAACCCCGACACGCCGGATCCTTGCCCGCTCCACGCCGAGCCGCTCATAGAGCTCCAGCGCCTCCGCGTAGATCTCGACGGTGATGTCTGTCGGTATCGAGCGGGTGGCGGAGCGAGTCACTTCGGTGAAGTCGGCGAACCGCACCGAGATTGTGATCGTGCGGCCCATCATTTGCTGTTTTCGCATCCGGCGAGCCGTGCGGTCTGCCATCCGGAGTAGCTCGCGGCGCACTGTGTCAGGATCGTCGGTATCTCGCCTGAAGGTCTCCTGCGAGCCGACGCTATGCTCAGGCTCCTGTGGGGTGACCCGGCGGCGATCCCTTCCCCACGCTAGTTCGCTGAGCATGCCGCCCGCGTGCGGGCCGAAGATCGTACGCAGGCTGCCTCTTGGCGTCTGGGCCAATTCACCGACGGTGAAGATGCCAAGTCGATGCAGCTTCCGTGCGGTCGCGTTACCCACTCCCCACATGGCCTCAACCGGTAGCGGGTGGAGGAAAGCAGCGACCCGTTCTGGCGTGACCTCGATGAGTCCATCCGGCTTCGCTGCCCTGGACGCGACCTTGGCGACGAACTTGGTTGGCCCGATGCCGACAGAACAGGTGATCTGCTGTTCGTCAGCGACGACCGCGCGCACGTACTCTCCGATCTGCACCGGACTGCCGAACATTCGCACGGCACCGGTCAGGTCCAAGAAAGCTTCGTCAATCGACGCCGACTCGACAACGGAGGTGACCGATCGAAAGACGGCCACGATCGCCTTGGACACTGCGCTATAGCTGTCGAAATCGGGAACCAGGAAGGTGGCGTGCGGCGCCAGACGCCTCGCCTCGGTCGACGGCATGCCGGAACGGACGCCGCGCGCTCTCGCCTCGTACGTCGCCGATAACACGACCCCCCGCGGCGAACCACCCACGATGACGGCTGTCCCGCGCAGCTCGGGGCGTCGACGCAGCTCAACCGAGGCGTAAAAGGCATCCATGTCGACGTGCATCACAATCCGGGACGACATACCGCCTCCTATCGAACGTGTGTTCGATACAAGACTAGCCGTTCTGTGCTGATTTAGCTCGACGCCACGTCGATTAGGCGCTCGCGCACTGCGCTGAATCCGATTGCGCGCTCGACCAGACGCAAGAAGGCCCTTGCATCCCTGACGAGATCATCCGCCTCGCGCGCATTCACGATGGAGGTCGCGCCTGCGCGGATGGCATCACGCTTGGTCTCGGTGGCTGCGAAGAACGCCGCCCACTCGGCAAGTTCGGGCGCGACTTCAGCCAGCATGTGCCAGGCATTGCGGGGACGGCCATCCAGCCGGCCCATGCGGGGCGGTGCTCGATGTGTGAGCACGATCGCCACCACGCGCAACGCAGCAAGATGGGCGGCCAGGTACCGGTCGCTTGGACGTCGCGCGAGCTCCGCTTCGGCAAGGGAGCCGCGAGCGCGCCGTAGGTCGTCGTTGCAGTCCATCAGGCCCTCTGGTCGTTTCGGATCGGACAGCTCGACCCCAAGTTGGCAGCCTCGATGCAGACGGGGGTCGAGATCCATCTGCATCAAGGCAAGCCCGGAGTGCGTGCCGCGAACACGCACCGTGTCGGCCAGGCGTTCGATGTGTGGCTGATCACCCAAAAGCCATATTTTTAGAACGCCTGTTCGAACATAGACCAACTTACACCTCGGGACCGACAATTCGTCAAGCGAATGTATGCCGCTGGAGGCACAAACCATTGACGACTCTTCGATGGATCTGCAGATGCGCCTCCTGGGTGACCGGCTCAGGTGATCCGCGCACAGCGCGGCCCTATGATCCAGCCCATGACCGACAACTCTGAGAAGACTGCGCTGGTCACCGGAGCCTCATCTGGCATCGGTGAGGCGACCGCCCTGCAACTTGCGGAGCTCGGTTACGTCGTCTATGCCGGCGCCCGGCGAGTCGATCGAATGTCGGAGCTTGCCGATCGCGGTATCCGCACTAGACCGGTCGACGTCACCGACGATGCATCCATGGTGGCGCTGGTTGAGACGATTATCGCCGACACCGGACGCGTCGATGTGCTGGTCAACAACGCCGGCTACGGAATGTACGGCGCCTTGGAGGACGTGCCCATCGACGAAGCGCGGCGTCAGTTCGAGGTGAACGTTTTCGGGCTGGCGCGCCTCATCCAACTGGTGCTCCCCCAGATGCGAGCCCAAGGCGACGGTTACATCGTGAACATCTCCTCAATGGGAGGCAAGATCTGGGAGCCGCTTGGCAGTTGGTACCACGCGAGTAAGTTCGCCGTCGAGGGGCTGAGTGACAGCCTGCGTGTCGAAGTGGCGGAGTTCGGCATCAAGGTCGTGATCATCGAGCCGGGCACCATCCGGAGCGAGTGGTCCGCAATCGCAGCCGACAAGCTGGAAGCAGCCTCAGCGCACACTCCGTACGCCCGGCAAGCCAAGCTTGTCGGAGCAGGGCTCCGCTCAGTCGAGCGCTTGCCGATTGCAGGCGGGCCTGAGGTGGTGGCCCAGGTTATTGCTAAAGCGGTGCAGAGTCCCAGACCGCGTACCCGATACCCCGCCGGGGGTGGAGCGCGGGCCATTCTGCTGGCTGAGCGAATCTTGCCTGACCGAGGCTTCGACCGGTTCATTCAGTTGAGCTACCGGTTCGCCTCGCGCTGACCCGGCTTCGACCGTGGCCTGCCGCGTTATCCGCGCCCTTTCCCGTCCTTGGCCGGCATGAGGCCGGGCGCCGCGAAAGGACAGGATGGGGCGGATCCTTGCCGAATTCGTGACCTTGATGCGGAAACGGCAGAGCCAAGGTGATCTTGACCTAGGTACCCCAACCCATACTGAAGACTTCGAATGTTGTCGCCATCGGAACTCCCAAGCGGGTTCCTGCCTGGCGCGCGCCGCTCTCCAAGAATTCCTCGGGATCGAAGAACTCCCACCCCAGCCCGTCGATGTAGGCCTTGTGCGCGGCCAGTGACGCGACCCCGCGTTGAAAGGTCTCGGTGGTATCCACCCCATGCCGCCCGTCCGGAGAAGAGGCGGCCCACACCTCCCTCACGCCGCCCCAGCGCTGCAGCCCATCGTCAATCTGCTCGCGGAACACCCAACGGTTCCCTGCATCCCGTACGGCATCCAGAGTCGCCCGCCCCGCGGCGATGTGGTCGGCCTGATTCAGGTTTTGACCACCCCAGGTATCGCGAAAGTTGTTGGTGATCACGATCTCTGGTCGATGCCGGCGTACGCTCGCGCAGATCGCTCGACGCAGCGGCACTCCATACTCCAGCACTCCATCGGCCAAGCCGAGAAACTCCACAGTCTCGACGCCGACAATCCGCGCCGACTCGACCTGCTCGGCCTCGCGGACCTTCCTGGCCTCGGCCGGTTCCATTCCGTCAATCCCAGCCTCGCCGCTGGTCACTATGGAATACACCAACGTCTTTCCCTGAGCTGTCCAGCGAGCTACAGCCGCTGCAGCCCCGAACTCAAGATCATCTGGATGCGCCACCACGCAGAGCCCAGTGGTCCAGGACTCATCCACGGGTTCGAGATCTGGCATGGGCTCAGAGTACGGCTGCGAGCGTCGGCAATCGCGCGCCGCCGTGCTGAGGAGGAGCAAGCAGACACGCTTCATCGTCCGCGAGCGACGACGAAGCAGGCGGGCTCGGAGCGCGATGCGCGAGCAGCCCAAAAGGAGGGCTGCTCGCGGTTCAGTAACATACCCTTACGCTCCTCCCATGGAACTGCTGCCGCTTGCGACCAGCTGATGACCGATCCCGTGGTTGTGATAGGCGGCGGTCTCGCTGGTTTGGCTGCGGCGGCACGGCTCGCCAAGGCGGGGCACCTGGTTGAGCTCTACGAGCGCTCCGAGACGCTGGGCGGTACCTGGGCGCCGTACCGGCTCGCAAGTGGTGTCAAGGTCGACGATGCACCGTCGATCATCGGCTTCCCGGCGCCATGGCGAGATCTCTTCCGCAAGAGCGGCCGCCCGCTGGAAGCCGAGTTGGCCAGGATGGGCTACGCCCTGGGACCGGCTCAGCCGGCAACAATGATCCTCGCCGACGGTGCCGAGCTGACACTGCCGACCGATCGCGGCGGTCAGTACGCCACCCTTGCAGCGGCATACGGCGGGTCTGTGGCAGGGCGTTGGCGGGCTTTGCTCGATCGGCTCGACGTTGTATGGCAAACGCTGCGCGGTCTGGGGATGGAGGCCGAGCTGCGCAGCCGACGCCAGCTGAACAGGAGCATCAGCCGAACACTGTTCGGCCACCGCGTGACGCTGGCAGATCTCGCGACCTCCATCGATCATGATCATCTCGGCGCCTTGATTCGCAGCATCGCCTACCGCTCAGGTTCGGTGCCCGAACAGACTCCCGCCTTCGCAGCGGTGGAGCTGGCACTGCAGCGCACATTCGGGCGGTGGGCGGTGCAACCGCTTGACACTGACTCCAGGCTCGATGTAGGCCGATCCTCGATCCTGATCGAGGCCCTTGCGGCCCGCCTGGAATTGCGCAAAGTGCGTGTCCATCTCGGCTGTCCGGTCGAACGCATCGAGCTTCGCGACGGCCATGTAAGTGCCGTCGTGACCAGCGATGGAGACCGCCCAGCCGGATCGGTCGTCGCTACTTGCGACCCTTGGCAGACCATCAACGACCTGCTCCCGGTCACCGCGGATCGGCAGACCAGGCGGCAGCTTCGCAAACTCAGCCCGGCCGCAGCCCCGACCATCACCCACCATGAAGCACCCGAATCCGCTGCAGTGCTCCAGGAGACGGTCGCCCTTTGCGAGGCTGGGATACCGACCGTCAACTACGTACGCCAGCTCGCGGGCAACAGGCTACGAACAACTCACGATTTCAAAGCGACGCTCCCCAAACCCTCATATGGAGCGGCTTGGAGCGGCTTTGCGAGCTGGCTGCGCCGGCCCTCGGTTACGACTATGATCCCGGGCCTTTACACCGCAAGCCCGTCATCCCCGGCAGGTCCGGGGGGATCCCAGGTCGTGCTCTCGGCTGCCCTGGCCGCCTACAGCTGCCACGACCATCTCAAGGCCAAGGCTTGATCGCAAGCAACTTTGGGGACCCGGGCAACTTCCGTATACTCAGATGTTTGTTCTTCTGAGTAAGGATCTTCCTTCTTGACACACGCGCAGAGCAAGACGAGTTCCAACAGCGTGACGAACACATCTTCGGCCGCAGGGGCTCTGGAGCGCGAGCTGGCCGCCGAACAGGCTCACGTGGATCGCGTATACGCACGGCTCGCCGAGGCGACCCGCTCCGCCCAGCAGGTTGCGCGAGAGGGCTTCTCCCTCTATCAGTCCGACCGCAACTCCTATGTTCGCGAAGAGGACGGTACTGGCCTGTACGAGCGCGACGTCTTTGCCTACCAGGCCGCTCGACGGCTGGCGGTGCTGGATGCCGAGCAGGAAGGGCTGGTTTTCGGCCGGCTGGACCGCACCGACGGCGAAATCCGGTATGTCGGCCGTATTGGCGTTCGCGACGCGGACTACGAACCACTGGTCATCGACTGGCGCGCACCCGCGGCGGAGCCGTTCTATCGCGCCACCCCGAGCGATCCCATGCAGGTGGTCCGGCGCCGAGTGCTGCAATGCCGTCGCGACCGGGTGGTGGGCATCGAGGACGACCTGCTGGACGGCGAGGGCGCCGACCGGGAGCTGGTCGTGATCGGCGAGGGGGCGCTACTTGCCGCGCTGACCCGCGCTCGTGATCACACGATGCGGGACATTGTCGCCACCATCCAGGCCGAGCAGGATGAGGCGATCCGCGCCCCCTACCAGGGCTTCACCATGATCACCGGCGGACCTGGGACGGGGAAGACCGTAGTTGCGCTGCATCGCGCGGCGTACCTGCTCTATTCCAACCGGCGTCGCTTCGAGTCCGGCGGTGTCCTGGTGGTTGGACCGAGCCCAGGCTTCATGAACTACATCGCACGGGTGCTGCCGTCGCTGGGTGAGGATTCAGTGACCATGCGCTCCATCGGTGCTGTGGCTTCCGACGTCCTGCGGATCACCGGTGATCGCGTCGATTCACCACAGGTTGCGGCAGTCAAGGGCAGCCTGCGCATGGTGAAGGTGATGCGGCGGCTGGTGCATGAGCCACTGCAGGAAGTGCCGCTCGAGCTGCCGATCACAGTAGAAGGCACCGTTCTAGTGCTGTCGGCAGCGACGCTGACGCGGATCCGTTCGCACGTGCTCGCGCACCACAAGCTCAACAATGGCCGAGAAGCAGCGGAAAAGGAGTTGGTTATCGCACTTTGGCGGATCCGGCATCCGGACTCCGAGGACAGTCCCGATCATGATCATGGACGCGAGGAGTTCGAGGACCGCGTCTCGGGGCTCGCCTCGTTCAGAATGTTCTGCAACGCATGGTGGCCGGCAGTCAGCGCGCCAACAGCGCTCGCGCGGCTAGCCGATGTCGAGCTGACCAAGAAGGTTGCGACATCGATACTGTCCGACGCAGAGTGCGAGTTGCTCAGTGCGAGCTATCGAGGTGCGACGGATTGGACCGCCGCCGACAGCGCACTGCTCGATGAGCTGGTGCATTTGCTCGGCCCGCTCCCAGTGCCAGACAACCAAGAGCTGCACGGCCTCCCCGATCTTGACTCTGAGGCTCAGGAGGTCTTCACTACCGCCGACCTGCTTTCACCTGCCGCGCGAGACGTCGACCCATTCGAGCTGCCGCACGAGACGTACGCCCACCTTCTCGTTGATGAGGCCCAGGATGTGAGCCCGATGCAGTGGCGCATGCTGCGGCGGCGCGGCGCTAGCGCTAGCTGGACCATCGTGGGCGACCCCGCCCAAAGCTCGTGGACCGACACAGAAGAGGCGAACCGCGCGATCGATGAGATCATCGGGACTGCGCCAGTGCGGCACTTCCGGATGAGCACCAACTACCGCAGCCCATCGGAGGTCTTCGACTTGGCCGCGAAGATCGTCGTCGCAGACTTCCCCGATGCCGACCTGCCCACTGCTGTGCGCTCAACGGGTCATCAACCGCGGCTCTTGGTGCCGGCAGACGCCACTCCTGGGCACCCGAGGATCGCCACAGCCATGATCAACATCGTCCGGACGCTGCTGGCCGAGGTGGCGGGGACCGTCGGAGTGATCTGCCCGCCGTCAACCAAGGACGAACTGACGACCCAGCTAGCGCAGGCCCGTCTGGCCGACGCTGACCGGGTTGCAGTCGTGACACCCGTGGAGGCGAAGGGTCTGGAGTACGACGGTGTGTTGGTTGTCACGCCTGATGACATCGTGGCCGAGTCGCCAGGCGGCGTACGCGCGCTCTATGTTGCTCTCACCCGGCCAACGCAGCGGCTTGTCACGCTCGACGCCGCACCTGATGCAGACTGGCGTAAATCTCTCGAGTAGCGCGGGACCGGTTCTGGGTGTAGAAATGCAGCCCGGGTGCGCCACGGCTCAACAGCTCCTCGGACAACTCCGTCCCAATCCTGATCCCTACCCGCCGAACTTGATCATCGTCGTCAGCGACTTCGTTGATCCGGTCTGTCACCGAGCGAGGTAACGCGGCCCCAGACAACTCGGCGAAGCGGGTCACTTGGCGCACATTGGTGATTGGCATGATCCCCGGAATGATCGGAATGTCGCAGCCGAGTGCACGAACCCTGGCGACTAGCGCGAAGTAGTCATCGGCGGTGAAGAAGAGCTGGGTGATCGCGAAACTGGCTCCGGCCTGTGCCTTCGCAACCAATACCCGGGCGTCAAGATCAAAATCATTGCGCTCCGGATGCGCATCAGGAAACGCGGCGACGCCGACGCAGAAATCGCCGAGTTGACGTACCATCGCCACCAGCTCGGTCGCATTATGCAAACCTTCGGGATGAGCTTCCCAGGGCACGCGGGGGCCGCCTGGCATGTCGCCGCGGATCGCAAGCACATGATGAAGACCGGCCGCAGCGTATGCGCCAATCACCCGTCGCAACTGATCACGAGTCTGGCTTGCGCACGTGAGATGCGCCATCGCCCGGAGCGTGGTGTGCTGGGAGATCGCCTCGGTGGCCTTGATCGTCCGCTCCCTGGTTGACCCACTCGCGCCGTAGGTCACCGAAACGAAGTCGGGGCCCAGCGACTCCAATTCGCGCACTGCCTGCCACAGCTGGCGCTGCTGGATTTCGTCCTTGGGTGGAAAGAATTCAAAGGAGAACAGCGGTCGTTCGCCTGCCGCCAGCAGGTCAGCGATGCTGGGCGTACGGGGGCGCCAGAGACGATCGCGGCCCGGCATGCGAACACCCTAAGGATGGGATTGCTTGCGGCGTCCGTAGGCTCAGCATGTGGTCAACAACCCGCTTGTCAAGGGCGCCGACGCCGCTCTGGATCCGCAGGCGCCCCTGTCACAGGCGTTCCGGGAAGCGGTGTCGGCCGAAATCAGCGCCTTCCTGAGGGAGCAATCAGCAGTTCTCGATTCCGTGGGGCCAGAGCTCGTTCCGGTCCATCTCATGGCCAGCCAGTTGTTATGCGGAGGCAAGCGGATACGGCCCGCCTTCTGCGTCTGGGGCTATGTCGCTGCTGCCGGGATCCCAACAGAAGAGGAGCTCAAGCCGCTGCTCGCTGCAGCAGGAAGCCTTGATGTGCTCCACGTGAGTGCTCTCATCCACGACGATCTGATGGACTCCTCCGACCTGCGACGCGGGCGGCCCGCCGCGCATCGGCAGTTCGAGGCGCTCCACGCAAACGCAGGCTGGCTTGGTGATTCGGCTGCCTTTGGCAGGGCTGGTGCCATCCTGCTCGGCGACCTGCTCCTCATGTGGTCGGCGCAGATGCTGCACGGCGCCGGCGTTGATCAGTCCAGCCTGGAACGGGCCTTGCCGATCGTCGAGGCCATGCGTACGGAGGTCACCAGTGGTCAGTACCTCGACATGGTCGCGCAGGCGCACCCGCTGCGGAAGCGGGCTCCGGCGATCGGGTCGCTGAAGCCCACCATCGAGCTGGCGCTGGACGACGCCAGCCGTGTTGTGGAGTACAAGGCCGCCCGCTATACAGTGCAGCGGCCTTGCCAGATCGGCGCCGCGCTTGGCGGCGGTACTGATGAGCTGTACTTTGCCCTCGGCGCCTACGGCTCGCCGTTGGGTAGAGCCTTCCAGTTCCGTGATGACCTGTTGGGTGTCTTCGGGGATCCGCAGGTCACCGGCAAGCCCGCCGGAGATGATCTTCGTGAGGGCAAACGTACGGTGCTGGTGGCGCAAGCGTACGCGCACGCCGACGACGCCGGCCAGAAACTCCTGATGCAACGGCTTGGCGATCCTGCGCTAGACGATGCCGGAATCAGTGAGCTGCAGCAGGTGATTGTCGAGTCGGGCGCACGGGACGCTGTGGAGTCAATGATCAACGACTACTACGAGCGCGCGCTCAAGGCGCTCCACGACACCGAGATCACCGAGGAAGGTCGAGCCGGTCTGACGGCGCTGGCCGATGCTGCAATACGACGCGAATTTTAATGATCTCTGACCGGAACCTCTACCGGCTCAAGACCTTGACACAGGTTGCGACAAGGCCTGGAACGTATATCGCTCCATCGCCGGATCAGCGTTCCAGGCGGCCCGAAGTCGGCTACTGAGCCGCTGAGCCGCTTCCTGCGGATCGGAGGCCTGGGTGATCGCCCGCACGACACAAGCCCGCCGTGCCCCCGCGTCGATCACATCGTCAATGTTGTCCAACGAGATCCCGCCGATGGCGAACCACGGCTTCGACTTAATCAGAGCGACCGGCACATTCCGGGCGGCATGACGGACCAGGTCAAGGCCGACGGGCTCGTAATCGGGCTTGGTCGAGGTGGCGTAGACAGGTCCGACGCAGAAGTAATCCACGTTGCGGTCCTTGATCGCCTTGTCGGTTTGCCGCGGCGCATGGGTGGAGCGGCCGATGAGCGCCCAGCGATGCAGGTACTTGCGGGCTCGCGCAGCCGAGCCGTCCGCCTGGCCGAGATGCAACATGTCGGCCTGGAACCGTCCGGCGAGCTCAGGGGAATCGTTCACGCACACGATGCCTTGGTACGGTCCCGCAGCCTGGCGGGCTACTTCGAGGGCCGCCAGCTCTGCCTCCGGTTTCATGTCTTTCTGCCGGATCTGCACGATGTCGACGCCCCCGGCAAAAGCCGCATGCAAGAAGCTCTTGAGATCGCCTTGCTTTTCTCGGGCGTCGGTACACAGGTAGAGCCGGGCCAGGCGGAGGCGGGCCTCCAGACCCATGAGCGCAGTCACGAGCCAACGATAGTGGCCCTCATGCACACGACTTGGAGGCGAGATGCGGGCCCTGGCAGAAACCTGGGATGCTTCCCTGTTTGTCAAGGGACCGGTTCCTCCATTTTTGATGGTGTGCCGGTGCTCGGCGCGATCAAGGTCGTTCCGCGCGTGGGGGGCTCCACCTTGACCGCGTCTGCGCTCCGGCTGCCTGGCCGCGATGGAG
>JBKOZG010000351.1:0-4921 GCA_046725775.1 Actinomycetota bacterium
CCGTTGCATTGTTCGCGATCATGGCTTGGCAACGCGACGTTGACGTTCGCCGCTTCCTGCGCCTGCTGGTTGTGGTATGGGGTACGACTGCTTTTGGTGCCATACACACGATCGCGGAGTATGTGGCCATGATCATCTTCAGTGAGGGCGATTGGGACATCCCTCCAGGCACCGGATACCTCGCGGTCGCCACGATCAGCATCAGCGCCATCCTGACCGTGATCATGACCCTACGTGCCCCAAAGAGAGGCGCCGACGATGAGCCCGGGGTGGACCCTCGTGCAGGGTCGCTTACCCTCGCCTGAGCCTCCCAGCGTGGGAAGCTTGCTGAGGGTCAAGGCTGGCCGCGTGTCTGGAGCCGGACAGACGGTTGGCCGTCGAGGCTGATCCCCGGCGCGGTCACTGGAGGCGACGGCTTGGCGGCCGCGATCGTCTTCTCGGCAAGGCCCGGATACGGCGGGTCCTGCAGATCAGGCTCGACGGTCAGGTCCTTCCCCCGAAACGGCCACATGATCGGGACTGTACCTCTCAGCCAGCTGTGACTTCGACCGCGCACTGATCTTTCTGGGCGCCATGATCAACTTTCAGTCCGCAGCCATTCCGCAAGACACCGCGGAAACCGGATAGGGACGGATAGGTTCCGAGAGACTGCCAACTCTTGACGAATCCCTTACTGTCAAGAGTTTTGTTAAGAGCTTCCGCTTGTTCCTGATCTTGGGATTTCGGGGTTGGAGAAGTTTCCTAAACCTTGTGTCGTAGGTTCGCATCCTACTGGGGGCGCCGATGTGTTTGGCCTAGTCAGGGAGCTGTCCGGGAAGTTCGCTCAGGCAGTTCGATGATCTCCGCCGAGGGTTCAGGCCGCACACAGGCCGCAGCAGCTTCCAGAAGAGCCGCGTCAAGGCGGTTGGAGACGTCGTCCAGGTCGTCTCAAAGAGCGACGCGTAGACATTCAACGTCATCGCCGCGTCCTTGTGACCGAGCATTCGCTGTACGTGTTTCACCGAGGCGCCAGACGCGATTGCCAAGGATGCTGCGGTGTGTCGAAGGTCGTGAGGCGTAAGTCCGGTGAGGCCGGCCGCGGCGACTGCTGGGTCCCACACTCGCTGTCGCCAATTTGCGAGCCGGATCGGCTCTCCGTTCGGACTGCTAAAGAGCACGTCCTCTGGCTTCTTGCCGACAGCCTGGGCAACCAGGGCATCGACCAGCGACCGAGGGATGGGCACGTCACGTGATTGGTGCGTCTTCGGCGTTGACCAGATCATGTGCCCGTTGACCTCCGACACCGACTCGGATACCCGAAGCCGACGCCGCATCAGATCGACCGATCGTACGCGCAGCGGGGCACACTCACCGAACCGCAGCCCGCACAGCCCGAGCACCAAGATCATCAGCCGGTATGCACCGGCGTGATCGGCCAGGTCCTGGAGCTCGTCCATGGTGAGGA
Source organism: Actinomycetota bacterium (assembly GCA_046725775.1). Lineage (GTDB taxonomy): Bacteria > Actinomycetota > Actinomycetes > Propionibacteriales > Propionibacteriaceae > Microlunatus. Next base: position 1,445 of record JBKOZG010000351.1, read on the forward strand.
AACGCTGTCGATGATCAGGAAGTCGGGGGAGTGAAACGCCGTCACACGGGTTGGGTAAATTCGTTGATCACGCACAGCGGCCGACATGATCCCGCTCAGCAGGATCGCCGACTTCCGACACCCTGATGCGCCCATCTGTGCGGACAGTCGCGCCACCCAGGACGCCACCTCACTATGCGTCACGGCAGCAAGCGGTACTCGCTCCCATGTCGGCCAAATACAGATCTTCAGGATCGACCGGTAGACTCGCGCGTGGTCGCCTTCAGTGAAGGGGCCTTCGCCGTCAACCATTGCCGAGACCAGTCGCCCACTGTAACCCGAGCACGAGCAGGGTCAATCCATTCCCCGCGCGCGATCGCGAAGGACACCCCGGCCAGCCAGCGGTCTGCGTCCACCCGCCGGTCGAATGTCTTGGAGCGCTCTCGACCGTACCGGACCAGTCTTCTGGGACGCTTCTAGCGTTCAGCGGGAGACCCGGGGCTAATCTCTTCTGCATCGCTCTGAGCGGTTCCCTAAGCGGAATTCATCGGGCAGCGTGCGCTCGACTGCCGAAGCCCGTATGCCGGTCCTCCTCCGGACGCCGCAATGCACCGCTGAACCGTTCCCTTGCACGAGTGACGGGGGCTTTGTCGGGATCGAGCGATTATAGGTGTCCACGATCATCGCGAGGTGCGCTGAGAGGATTGGGGCGTGAGTTCTCGCGCGGAGAGATTGCTCTCTGGGCCGCGTGGACGTCGCCTGTGCCTGGAACTGGCGATGGCGGCCGACCCGACGGTCTGCACCTTCGCTCTCGGAAATCGTCTCGACCCCGGGCAAGGCTCGTCCCGCGTGTTGCTCACCTTCGAGTCAGATCAGGACTCCAGCGAACCCGACGACGAGCCTGCGCCTACAGTCGCCGGCCTCGTGTCGGCGCTCGGAGCGCTCGGCGCCACGCGCGTAGAGCCAGGTCTGATCCAATCGGCGCTGCAACGATCGGTGGACTTTGCCCGGTACTGGCAAGAACCCGACGGCGAGGACCGTCTTGCCGCACTTCCCGAAGTCGCAGCTGCCCTCTTACCGCTCGCAGAAGCAGTCGTCGAATCCGCGGAGGTCGCTTGGTGGTCACAGGCGTTCTCGACTGATCAGTGGCTTGTCCAGTGGCAACCGTCCGAGGGCGAGACCATCCCGCAGACGCCCAGCTCGCTGACTGCCTGGTCTGAGGAAACCCGAACGGCCGAAGCGCGTGCTGAACGCGAACGTCCACGCGATCCGCACGCCAACTGGAGTGCCGAGTGGTGGTCTGTCCCTGTAAATGCTCCGAAGACCGTCGGGCGGATCCCAGCCGGCCTGGGTCTCGTCGAGGACGCGCAAGATTGGGACCACGCCGTTGTCGTCCCGGTCCGCTGCCACGGACAGGTCGTAGAGATAGCCTCGGCGGCCGATTGGGCCCAGCTCTGTCGAGAGTTTCCACTCACCGTGACAGCTTCACGTCGCCACGACTGGTTCCGCACCACTGGACGCGACGGCGCGTGGGTCATCCCGGACTGGGCACTGGTCGCGCGGGAATGGGACGCGATCCACCTCCCCGTGAGCGCGTACCTCGAAAGCGCTGGTCGAGCAATCGAGGTCGCCAAGGAGACGGCGTCTGTCATTGCTGGCTGGGACCCCGACACCAGCATCTGGCTCGCTGGCGCGCAACCCGCTTCCGCTGGAGCACCCCAATCGTGGCAACGCGACGACGATGACGGCTGGCTCCTCACGCCGTGACACAGACTCCCGAGTGCCAGAAGCCGGACGGCACGGCTTACCGCTACGGGGTCGGCTCACGGAAGCATGCTTTGGCCTACCAAACCACGCACTACTGTCTGCGGCGTGGAACAGGTTCTTCAGCTGCAATACCGGGTTCGCTGGTTGAGCGATGACGTTAGCGTGAGGAATGACGCAGCGCCGGTCATGGTGCAGCTCGCCGGATTTAGCTGCAGCTTGAGCGGGGAGACACTGATCGCCGAGCCGTCCTCCGACTATTCCTCGGTCGACGCCGCCCGCGCAGCGCTGGAGCCGGCCTTGCACGCTTGGGAAGCATCAAGCGAGCTGAACCAAGGCCTCCGATTCTCATTCGAGTACGCCGGGTCCGCTGTGCACGACGTGGCGTCCAGCCAGCAGCGCGCTGTCGCGATCGACGATGTGGTCGCATTGAGTCACGCGGTGCAGGTGTCACGGGTACTCGGCGAGTTTCCGAAGCCCGACCCGTCGCTGCCCACGGAGGGAAGCGTGGCTTACGAGTTGCGACTTCGGTGGCGAGCACGACGGGAAGGCCGTGAGCGGCTTTCCGTGCCTGCTATGCCATTCCGACCGGGCTTGAGTCGAACCTCGGCGGCACCGCGATAAGGCAGCGGCCCGGCTCTCTGTGGATAAGCCGGTGCTGAGCACAATCGGCAAGCTCACGGCTTGGGAAAATCCCGTGCACGGACGGGCGGCGGGGGGCAGGAGGAGCGGCCGGACCGCTCACGGAAGCAGAGGTCAAGTGGCTGGAGGCTGTCACGCAACGCCTCATCCGACGGGCGGCCGAGTACGAAGCGAAAGTGCCTTCCCTCCTGCAAATCACTATGGCCGATCTACCACCGCTATCCGACTGATGGCCACCATCGCTGCGTCCCCCAAGATGGTTCCGATCAGTGTCAGCGGCGATGGCTTCTGATCGAAGGGCTCTTTGCAGCAGTCCAGCCGATCCGTAAGCCGGCGGCATCTTTGCACGATCCGCGACTCGGTTCATTCTGCTCGCCCAACCGGACCAGAGCGTGAGTACGATCGCCGAGGAGGATCGGGACTTAGTCTTCGCTGGGCGAATACAGATGACGAACAGTTGTCCTACTCGGCGTCGAGTAGCTTCTGGAGCATTCGTCGGAGCTGGTGATGTCCCCGCTGGCCGAGTCGCAGGGTGATCTCGTCCTCGAGGTTTTCGATCGTGGCGCGACCGGCTTCGAGGCAGGCCTTGCCCGTGCGGGTCAGCACAATGAGCTTGGCGCGCCGGTCACGAGGGTCGGGTTGTCGTATGAGGTAGCCCAGGGACTCGAGCTCGTCGACGAGCTCGCCCATGGCCTGCGGGCTCATGTTCGCGCGGCGGGCGAGCTCGGAGAGCCGCGAGCCGGCCGGGTTGATCTGCGCGAAGACGGCCGAGTGTGAGGGCTTCTGGGGGAATCCCGCGCCGACGACGCCGTCGACGATGCGGAAGCCGAGCAGGCTGTAGGCCTGACCCAGCATGGCAACCGTGTTGGTGCGGCGGCGGGGGTCTTGCGCGTCGGGCACAGCGAGTCCTAAGGTTGCTTGAATATCAGGCTACCTGAATGGTGGAGTGCTATGGATGTCGTCACAGCGCGGCCGACCGAGTTAGACCGATACGCGGCGCTGGCCCGCACGACCGGGATCATCGGCATCGCGTTCCTGGTGTTGCTGTTCGGGCCGATCATTGCGTTGGCGTCCGCAGACGAACCCGCCCTC
>JBKOZG010000187.1:0-8562 GCA_046725775.1 Actinomycetota bacterium
CTACTGGGGTGTTCGCGTCAAACGACCTGGAGGCCCTGGGTGCCATAGAGGCCGCCCGCCGGCTAGGACTTGGTGTGCCCGGGGATCTGAGTGTGGTCGGATTCGACGACAGTCTCTGCGCCGCTACGTCTTCGCCTCAGCTCACGACGGTCCGGCAGCCGTTCGCGCAGATGGGCGAGGTTGCCTACCGGCTACTGACGGACCAGATGGAGGGCCGCGAGTCGGACTCTCTTCGGGTCGAACTCGCGACCACCCTCATTGTGCGAGAGTCAACGGCACCGCCGCATCACATAGGCAGCATGGAGGGACTGAGCAGAAGCAGCTGAGCTCACTCGGCTGGGGTGATCACGCGGCCGCGATTACTTCGACGGCCTGGGCTCCGCGCAGGCGGCGAGCTTGGCGAATCGGTCCTCGAAAGGCCTATCGGCAGGCCCTGCGTTGCCCGGCACCTGCCAAATCGGGATCGGCGAGTTGTTGAAGATCACCTGCGCGGCGACGAGGTCGATGGTTGTGGTTGTACTCGTTAGGGGCTGCGCCTGGCGGCGGTGAGGCGTTCAGGTCTGGGCGTTCGGCCCGCCGATCCACACGGCAACGAGCCGGTCGGCGATCGGTGGGTCCAGGAGGTACGCGCTAGCCAGCTCGGTGAGCCGGCGCCAAGGGTGTCACAAATAGTGGGAGTCCGGTGTCGGTGCGCATTGCCTCCGCAATGATCGCCCGGGCGCCGTCCGACGGGATCGGTGTGGTGGCGGAGCTGAGCGCGGCGTTATCCGAAAGCCCCAGTAGACCGATGATCTCCTCGGATTTCCTGGCGGCGTTGACTGCCGACTCTCTAGAAGGGTCGAAAAGGGTCACCCGCACCCAGCTGCGAGCGATCCCGGGCCGCACCTCGACCGACGGGGACACGAGGTGATGGGCGAGCTGAAACAGGCCGTCAGCGTCGCCGGAGTAGTCGTTGTCACGGATCACGCGAAGCGCGCGGCACTCACGGCGTCTCGCCCTCCTCAAGAGGGATGTGGACGTCCCACGCGCTTAGCTCGATCGGCTGGCCCGACGAGGAGGATGTGTCGGCGCCGAGCGGGTTGACCGAAGCGGGAAGCACAACGCTCAAGCAGATAAGTCTCACGCAAGGCCCACCTGGGCACAGCGACTTTCAAGAATCATTGGGCGCTCCCCACATGACTCCCTACATGGTCTCTACCGGACCCTGATTCTTGCTACCGGCGAGCGCGTAACATGGCCGCGGAAATGCGCTTTCACTAGGGAATATCGTTTTGCGGCCTCATTGTTGATCATGACCTGTTTCTAATCTGTCGGTCGTAGTTCGATTCCTACCGGGGGCGCAAACATGGCTCTGAGCCGGGAGAATCGTGACCAACAAGTCAAATTTCCGACCAATGACGGGTTTCGACCAACCAGACCGCCGAGCCCCGGGGTTCAAAAGCCCGCATTGGTCGAAATTTGTGTCATCCGATGCCAGCGAGGACAGCTTCAACAACTGCCTCGGCGTGCTCGTGACTGAGGGCCGCCGCCCGCAATAGGTATCGGTAGTAGAACGCGCCGTACAGCAGGTCGACGGCAAGATCCAAGTCAGTGGCCGCTGCAAGTTGCCCGTCGTCTTGCGCCGCTCTGAGGCGCTCCTTGGCAGCCCCGACTCGCGGCCAGAAGATGCGTTCCAGCAGCTGAGTGGCCAACGTCTGGTCATGCTGGCTAGCGGCGACCAGGGCTCGGAACGACGGCCCGAAGTTGGGGTCGTTGCTGAGGTCGCTCGCCGACTTGAGCTCCGTCTTAAGGTCAGCTGCCAGATCTCCGGTGTTGGGAAAGATGAGGTGTTGTTGCACCTCCGGCGCCCACGCGTCCAAGATGACCGCTGCCTTAGATGGCCACCACCGATAGATCGTTTGCTTGCCGACCCCGGCGGCTGTGGCGATGCCCTCGATAGACATTCGGTCGTACCCGATACTGCCTATCAGCTCCCGAGTTGCCTCAAGGATGGCCGCCTGCGCCCGGGCGTTACGCCGCGTTGGATCTGGTTCGCGCCTCACCATCATGGTTCCTGAGAATAGCAGAAAGACGAGCCGTTGCGTCTTGTGACGCTACGAGACGTATCGTATTGTGACGGAGTAGAAACCCCAGAGGTGGAACGCATGACCAACAGTCAGCCCATGAGCCCAACCACTGAATCACTAGTTCTCGTACGCCTTGGTGCCGTCGCCCTGGCCTTCTCCGGCTTGTTGTTCTTTCTCTATCCCGTCGTTCGTCCGTGGCATGACGAGTCCACGATCGGCGGCGCCGTGGCGTCGATGAGTTCGGACACTTGGGTGGTTGCACATTTGTTCGCCGTATTCGCTTTGATCTTGATGCCGCTGGGTCTGCTAGGTCTCTGCCGCCTCGTGGTCGGAAGCCGCGGCTTTGGTCTGACTGTCGCCGCCACAGTCATCATCTGGTTCGGCGCGGGTCTGTCGTTGCCTTACTACGGCGCGGAGGATTTCGCGTTGCATGCCATCGCTCGCCAAGTGCGCCTTGGGTCATCGCTCGACCTGCTTGGTCTGGTCGAAGCGATCCGATTTGGTGCTGCGGCAGCGACCACTTTCGCGGCCGGCCTGGTCTTGCTCGGAGTGGGTGGCGTACTGATCGCCATCTTGATCTGGCGTACGGCGATTCTGCCGCGACTCAGCGGTGTGCCGCTCGCAATCGCGCTGGCGCTGCTCATCCCCCAGTTCTATCTGCCCGCATGGGCGCGCATCGCCCATAGGACGCAAGTCGCGCTCGCGTTGATCTTGCTTGCAGCACTGCTGTGGGCAGCTGCGCGAGTCGCGGCCGAGGACCTCGCCAATGTCAGTTCGACGACGACGCTGACCCCCGCCCAATCCCAGTCGACGACTATGAGCGTGCAGGAGGCGCAGTGAGAGTGTTTGTCGCCGGGGCTACCGGCGTACTTGGTAGGCAGCTTGTCCCAATCCTCGCTGCCAACGGTCACCAAGTCATTGGGATGGGTCGACGCCGCACCACCATGGAAACCAGTCCGGACGTGGAACTGGTGACTGCAGATGCGCTGGAGCCCGCTGCGGTGAACGCGGCTGTGAAGCAAGCAGCCCCCGACGCAGTGATCAATCTGCTCACCGCGATCCCGGCGCGGCTCAATACGCGGCGGATGGCGCAGCAGTTCCAACTCACCAACCGACTACGCACCGAGGGAGCGAGGAATCTCCTGGAGGCCGCCACCGCGAACGGGGTGCGACGCGTTCTGGCGGAAGGCGTGGCGTATGCCTATGATCCCGGCGACTCAACACCAGCCGACGAAGATGTGCCGTTTTGGCAGCATCCGCCTCAACAGTTTGCCCCCGTGATCGACGCCCTGGTTGAACTTGAGCACCGCACCCGCGAGGCAGGCGGGCTGGTGCTGCGGATGGGTCACCTCTACGGTCCAGGAACTATTTATGCCTTCGACGGCTACTTCACCGAGCAGGTCAGAGCTCGGGCAGTGCCGCTGGTCGGCGGAGGAAGATCGGTATTCTCGTTCACCCACGTGGAGGACGCCGCGACGGCGATGCTGGCCGCCTTGGATCGGGCAGCCGCTGGAGTCCTCAATATCGTCGACGATGCCCCCACGCCGATCGCCGATTGGCTGCCAGCTCTCGCGGCGTTGGTCGGCGCACTCAAGCCGCGGCGCCTGCCAGAGGCGATCGTCCGACTCGCCATTGGCGGATGGGGGCTTGCATTTCTGACCAGGTTGCGTGGTGCGGACAACGCCCGAGCACGCGAAACCCTCAATTGGCGGCCGCGGTATTCGTCGTGGCGTCAGGGATTCCAACACGAGTTCGGCCAACGCTTCCCGGACGCATCCGACAACGAAACGGTCCCGGCCAACGCCGCCTAATCACGTTCGGCCACCTTTCTCTCATCGAGGAGCACCATGTCAACGAGAACAGATTGGTCTCTCACACGGTCTGGCGCAGATGCCACCGTCAGCGGCATCCACCACGTCGGTCATGTGGTTCGCGATATAGATGGAGCGATCGCGCTATATCGGCGGATGGGCTTCGTAGTGCCGCCACCCTCATTTCCCGCGCTTGCTCTGCATCCAGGAGAGCCGTTGCACGCCTTCGGGGCGGGCAATACGCACGTCAGCTTGCGGCGCAGCTTCGTCGAATTGGTCACCGTAGCCGACGACCGTCAACAAGCAGTGGTGGCTGCCGATGCCACCCTCGTCCCCTTGCAGGCGCGCGCCGAGACTCTACGGCGACTGACGGACAGCATTACGGAGACCGCGACACGGATAGCCCACGCGCTCGCCAGATTCCAAGGCCTGCACATTTTAGTCTTCGGTACCGCCGACGTGGACGCCACCATCGCTCGTCTTGCGGCTCAAGGCGTGGCGCATAGTGCCGTCAACCGACTGCAGCGACCGGCGGCAACCGGAGCGGGCGCCACGCAGGTCTCAGTCGGCTACGTGGAGATCGACAGCGAGCCAGGCCTGTCGCCGGAAGGCAGGCTGGCGCTTGCCGAGTACGGGCCAGCCCACTCAGCTCCTTTGATGGGGAATCAGGGCCATCCGAACGGAGCAATCGAATTGATCGAATCCGTGCTGTGTGTGCCCGACGCTGATCTAAGCGAGTTCGTACGCCGCTATGCCCGTTATCTCCAACGTCAGGCGCGCAGCGATGGCCCGCTCCGGGTCTTCGATCTCGGCGACTCTAGGGTCTTGATCGTTCCAAATTCGGCGCTCGAGCGCGTGCTGCCGGGCGAAGTGCCGCCAGACCTTCCGGCGTTTATCGGTTACGGATTAGCAGTGCGCGATCTTCGCGCAACGCAGGATCTTTTGATGCGGGCCGAGTTTCCGGTGCGGACATCGCCCATGGGTGGCCGCTACGTACCAGCTGCAGCGGCTCTTGGCGCAGCTGTGATCTTCCACGCTGCTTAGGCCTGGGCCAGCTGATCTTCCTCGCCTGACATGATCGATCATGATGAAGGCCGACCAGGACGGTGCGGTGCCGCGACTCGTACCGGCACCGGAAGGCAGCAACGTGCCAGTCTGGTTGTGGCTGCTAACCGCAATCATCTATGGCTGGCATCAACCTGATCTTGTTGATCATCTCTCGCAAACCATTACATGATCGGCTGGCCGGCACGATTGTGGTGCGAAAACCACGAGCTGATCACCGACTAGGGCTGATGCCAAGATCGCTCGGCGACCGTCCGGGACAGCACGCTGGAGAGCAGGCTGGCGATGCATAGACCAATCACCAGATTGATCCTCGAGGCGGCGGTAGCAGCCGTTCTTCGCAGAGCAGATGCGGTCATCAACCGCACCATGCCGCTGCTCGAGGCGGGTGAGTGCTGGCTGGAGCAGACCTCCCGCGACCAGACTCCGGGCCCAGCGCGCGGACGATCGCTGACTATTCCTGGATCTGGCAGAAGTACGTTGACACCGCAAAGTCTTCGCTCCGCGGCCTCACTCGAGCAAGCGAATGACCCACAGCGCCTGCGCAGCTTCCTGCAGCGGGTGGCTGAGGCACACGGCTCCGCGTCGGCGAAGAAAGCCAAGAGCGTTCTGCACGGGGTGATCGGCTACGCCGTCGACAACGGCGTGCTTCCCAGCGACGCGCCAGGTACGCGCGGTCACTTCCACCGCAGCCAAGTCAAGGGTCCGCGACCACACTCGAGCCATGACACGTAGCGAACGAGATCACGTCATCCAGGCAACACTCGTTTGCTGCTAGCGAGCCGGGTTTGAATCCGCGAACACGACGCGAGCGGCGCGCGCGACAGCAGATCTCATCGCATTCCTGGCAGGAACGGGAGCCAGGATCGACGAAGCGCGGCGCGTTCGGTGGCAGGACCTCAACCTTGAACGCGGACGCGTCTACTTGCGCGGCACAAAGAGCGAAACCTCCGACCGATGGGCTGAACCTTCCCGACTGGCTCGTCGGGCAGCTAGCGGAGCAGGCGTGGCACCAGGACGACTACCTCATCCCGAGCGGGACCGGTCGGTCACCGCCGCCTGGATCGCTCTGGACGACGCCACAGTCGAGAACGGCTGCCTGTGGATGCTGCCTGGTCACATCGACCTGGGGTGATCTACCCCGACCGGGAGCACGACGACGTGCGGTTCGACTGCACCATGGAGGCCTACGACTTTCCAAACTCCGACGACGACGCGGTGCCAGTCGAGCTTCCCGTGGGTGCGGCGCTCATGTTCAACGGATACCTGCTGCTCCCTGCCCATCACCGGAACACGGGATGCGCCGGGCTCTGGTCAACCAATACATGAGTGCCTCGTCACTACTGCCGTGGCGGGAGATGCCCGAGGGCATGCACGTGGGCAGCTGGGACTATGGCGAGATCGTGATGGTGGCCGGCACGGATCCGTACGCCTACAAGGGCATCCCGGACCTGTTCGAGCCGCATGTCCAGCCGGACCAGGACGGCGGCTGCGTCAAGTGAAGCGAGCGCCGGTCGCGCTACTCGGTGCCGTTATCAGGTGATCTTGGCGTCGACCGCCGCACTGCCAAAGATCACGTCAGCCACCATAGCCGCGGCGCCGATGATGCCAGCCCGATCACCGAGTCCGCTGGGTGCGATGGTCAGCCGGGATGTTGCCAGCGGCTGGCTGCGTAGCAACAGCGTCTCGCGTACCCCAAGCAGCAACTGCTCACGGGCGTGCACGACATCCCCGCCGATCACCACGACGTCGGGATTCAGCAAGCTCACCGCTTTGGACAGGACGTCGCCAAGCGCCCGCCCAGCCGCGGTGACGATCTGGACGGCGTCGGGGTTGCCCGCGCGTACCAGCTGAACAACATCACGCGTGTTGGAGGGCTGGTAACCGAGACGATGCAAGTCCCGTACCATCGCACATCCACTGGCGATCGCGGCAAGACAGCCACGAGCACCGCAACTGCTGCAGGTCTCCTCAACTCCGGCTATCTTGGTGTGCCCGATGTAGCCTTCGGCTGAGTCTGAACCCCGGAGCACCTCGCCGTCGATGATCACGGACGCCCCAAGGCCGGTGCCTACCTTGACGAACAGCACCTGATGGGCGTTCGGATAGATGCGTCGCTGCTCGCCGATACCCATCAGGTTGGCGTCATTGTCCATGACCGCCGGCACTCCGAAGTAGTCAACTAGATGATCTTGAACGGGATAGTTGTCCCAACCCGGCACGCTGATGGAGCGAGCGACCCGGCCGGATTGCAAGTCGACCGGACACGGAACGCCGATTGCGGTACCGCGCAGGCTGGAACGTGCACGCCCAGACCGCTCCATCAGCTGGTCGAGCCCGCGCGTCACCATCACCAGCACTGCTTCCGGCCCTTTGCCGATTTGGCTCTCGATCACCGACTCCACCAGGACGTCCCCTGCCGGAGTGCAAACCGCCAGCCGTCCATGCGACGCGCCGAGGTCCGCCACGAGGATGGTCGTCAGATGATCATTGACCCGGAACCGAGTCGACGGACGGCCGCGCCCGTCGACGATAGTGCCGTCCTCGACGAGGTATCCCGCCGACAGCAACGAATCGACCTTGTAGGTGACCGTCGAGCGGGCCAGGCCGGTTAGGCGTCGCACCTCGTTGCGGGTGGCAGTCTCACGAGTGCGGAACAGCTGCAAGAGCTCACCGGCACTGTTCGGCCCTCCGGACAAACCCAGCCCTCTTTTCATCGGCCTGCCTATGGCGAGACTGTTGACAGCCTAGGAACATACCAACGCTACACGCTTTATGTCTTGTCATCAGGCTTAAATCTGGCTTGGATGAGTCTAAGTAGTCCGGCCTGTACGCCAGGTTGATGTCATCTCGTGACCTGGCGCCATTGACCGGGGGCAAGCGTGACAACGAGCATGACTAGCAGCACCTTGACCTGAGCAAAGGAGCATCCGATGTTCACCTTGACCCGACGCACGGTTGCGTTCGCAGCGGTTCTTGTCCTGCTCGGCCTGGCGGCCTGTGGTGGGGGCGCGGCGGAGAAGGGTGGTGGTGACAACCGGATCGTGGTGTGGACTGGCGACACCATCCCGGATCGCGTCGCCAAGACAAAGGACATCATCGCCGCCTTCACCCAGTCGACCGGGATCCAGGTCGAGCTCGTGGGCGTCGATGAGGACCAGTTCAACCAGCTGCTGACCTCGGCCGCGGCTGCCGGTGAGCTGCCCGACGTGGTCGGTTCCCAGCCCCTGGCCGCGGTGCGCACGCTGTCGGCCAACGACCTGCTGAACACCGAAGCGACCAAGGCGGTGGTCGATACGCTCGGGGCGGAGACGTTCTCGGCCCGATCGCTCGAGCTGACTCGTGAGGGTGAGAAGCAGCTGTCGGTACCGACCGACGCATGGTCGCAGCTGCTCTACTACCGCAGGGATCTGCTCGACAAGGCGGGTCTGAAGCCACCTGAGACCTACGACGACATCATGGCGGCGGCCAAGGCGCTGGACTCGAGCAAGGTGGCCGGGTTCGTCGGTGCGACCACTCCTGGTGACGCGTTCACCCAGCAGACGTTCGAGCATCTCGCGCTGGGCAACGGCTGCGAGATGGTCAATGACGCGGGTGAGGTGACGCTGGAATCCCCGGAG